>JBARNF010000139.1:0-7156 GCA_049802835.1 Bradyrhizobium sp. | reverse complement strand
CGGCGATCGGCGACGATGGCGGTTACGGCTTCGTCCAGATCGTGCAGCAGGCGACCGTCACCAACGCCAGCGGCTACTATCTGCGCTATCTCGATGCCAGTGCTCATTCGTTGCCGACGGCGCTGTTCGTCAAGGGCGTCGGGCAGGTGACGCTGCTGGTCAGCTACACCGCGGCGACGGGCGCCAATGTCGCGGCATCGCCGCTCGTCGTTGAGCCCTATCACAATGCGGTCGTGCTCGCGAATACCCAGAGCAGCCTGGTCTATTACGCCGAAACCGACGACCCGGCGCTGGAGACGCGCTACGTCAAGGTCGCTGCCGGCACCTTCGGGGTGTCGCTCGCGCGCTCCGACGATACGATGCGGCTGACGGCCACGCCGGAATTCGCCGCCAAGGCGCAGTCTGTATCCACTCAGGGGCCGACGCGTGACGAAGCGATCAAGCTGCTGCGCGCCGCGGGCCTGGCCGACGACGAACTGCACGGCGCGCTCATGGCGATGGCGGCGGCACCGGCCGCGCTCAACGCGCTGTATGCGTTGGTGACCTACCAGGTGCAGGCGAGCGCCGGTTTCATCGCCAGCAATCTGTCGGCGCCCCTGCAGCCGCAGCGGCCGGAGGAAGGGGATCCGAACAGCGACTATCGCGTGTTCGCGCCGCTCTACAATGTCGCCAAGGCCAATGTCGGCGTCGCAGATCCCGATCGCTACGCCAGCATCGACGATCCGTTCGCGCTATCCTTCTTTACCAACGACGCTTTCGGCAATCAGCTGCCAACGCCGAGCAGCTTCTCTGCCACCAATCTCTATTTCGATCCCATCGTTCCCGTCGACCAGTGGATGGGCGTGGTTCCGAGCTTCGACTTCGGAGGCGGTCTCGCCAAGCCGAACACGGTCATCATCCGCCTGACCCCGAGCCAGTCGACCTTCGAGGGGATGTCGGACGTGCAGAAGCAGGCTGCGCTGGTCAGCTTCCAGACCATCGCTACTCAGCTCAGCGGGCCGGGTGTCTCGTTCTATGTCGAGACCAGCCTAGCGCTGCAGGCGGATGGCGTCAGCCTGGTGCAGTTCCCGGTCGGCAGCTCTGATTCCAGCAACGTGATCGGGATGATCGACGGCATCGTCGACTGGCTCTCGGGGACGAGCCAGAATTTCCCGGGCCCGGTGACGATCGCGATGGCCGTGACAGGACCCGGCACGCTGCCGCCCTTGTTCGCGATCACGGTGCTGTTCGGGATCCTGCGCGACCCGAATCTGATCTCGCCGTATCTGAAGGACCAGTTCGGCACCATCATCTATCCTTCGGCCCAGAATGTCGCCGCGACCCTGGTCGCCAATACCGGTGGCGCCAACAACATGTCGGCTTTCGCTGCCGATTTCGTCGCGGCCTTCCCGGCGCAGAAGCTTGCCGTCGGCATGAATGGCACACAGGGTGCGCCGCCGCAGCATATGTCGAGCACGGCGAAGGCGCGCCGGGCGCTCAAATCGCTCAGGCTGGCCAGCGACGGTTCGGGCGGCGCGCGCGTCGGCGTGCAGTCGATCTGGGCTGCGGCCGCCTCGCTGCTCGACATTTCGATCGGCGTCGGCGCCCATGCGGGGCCGCGGTTCCTGTCGCCGAAGCCGCTCGACAACGCGCTCGACAGCGGCATGGTGCCGCTGCCGACGATGCCGGCGCAATTGCCGCAGCTGCCGGCGCAGCGGCAGTTCGTCAACGTCGACCTCGACCAGCTCAACCGGACGTTCTTTCAGACGGTGGACGACGTGCTGGGGCCGGCCAGCGCCGCCAAGGCGTTCGAGGAGGCGGGCGCTGCCTATGACACGATCGCGCGCGGGCGCGAGTCGTTGGCCCAGAAATATTCGACATATGAGGTCGAATGGCTGTTCAGCGCGCAATCTCCGTTCACCGGGACGGCGGACCAGCGAACGGTCGCATCCACCGCGTTCGAGCAGCAGATGCGCGCCGCGCTCATGACGGCCTACTCGGTGGACACGATCGGACAATACGACGTCTCCTGGAATCAATCGGTGTCGTCTGCGGCGGACGGCTATATCGAGCTGTTCGGACCGGTCGAGGCGAGGCTTGGCGGCAGTTACGCCTGGAGCGGCCTCGTGCTGACCTGCAGCACGGGCAGCCCGGATTTGCTGGCGACCGGCGACCGCGTGTTCATGTCATTCACGGCCACGTCGGGCGGCGCGCCCCCGAACGGCGTCTACACCGTGACCGGAGTCGACGGCTCGACATTCACCGTTGTCGTGCCCAACGGTTCGGGCGGCGGCAGTTACGTCGGCACGCGGCAGAATGCGGGGCTATCGACCGCCCATGTGGCCGTCAGCAGCCAGGGGCCGAGCTCGCTCACCTTCCTTTACGGCGATCCCGATGTGGTCGCGCGCGCGACGGTGCCGTTCGACCTGCACTTCAACGTCACCAACCTCCAATACTTCCTGGCGCCGGCGGGCGCACCAGGTGAGGCGCGACCGTCGCTATGGTTGCAACTGATCGACCCTTATCCACACGGTGTTCCACATATCGGGCCGGCCAACACGGTGACGACCATTCCGGTCGTCTTCCGCCAGTATCCGACGCCGCCGACACTGGTCAGTCAGGGCTGGGCCGACTACACGCCGACGCCGCCCTCGGGCAACCCGATCGCCGACGGCGCCAATTGGAGCTATCTCTACACCTATCAGGCGTTCCTGGTGGCGCAGGACCAGATCAACAGCACGATCACCTACAACACGAATCTCAGTGCGACATCGGAGCGGGCGTCGCGGCTGAAGGCGCTGGCGGTGGGCGACGGCCCCTTCGATCTGTTCACCGCGCTGGCGCGCGCCTCGGCGGTCATCGGCGTGGTCCGGCCGATTCTGCAGAACCTCGCCGATCCGAACTGGGCGCTGGCGGTTTCGAGCTTCGCCCAGAGTGTCGACGAGGTGAGGAACAATACGAACTGGAACCCGCCGCTGAGCTTTGGCAAGGCGTCGGGGCTGGTCAACGTCACCGATACCTACGTCGTTACTGACAAGCGCGATAATGACGGCAGCACCCAGGAGATCACACTTGCCTGGCCGCTCGACCAAGGCGAATCGAGCTTTGCCAATGCGACGCTGTCGTTGACCGCGCTCGATCCGGCCAAGAACCTTGCGCCCTATCCGAACCAGACACTGGATCGCAAGCCGGATCATCTGACGATTACCGTGCAGGACGCGCCGGTCGGCGCCCTCGGCGTGGCGCATTTGATCGAGGTCGACGCGCTCAACGTGCTTGCCGCGGAGAATGCGCTCTCCTCCGTGCAGGTCGAGCGCAACCTGATCACGCTCACCGCCCCGGACAACACGACATGGCAGACCGTGCCGGAATTCGTCTACACGACGGCGATGGTGCGGCCGAGCCAGCCGGTTACGCCGTTCATCGACCACGCCAAGCCGGTCGATGTCACCGCGCTGCCGAACCAGGGATCGGGCGCAGGCTGCCCACAGCAGCCGTCGAGCCTGTGCCAGCGGATCTACACGATCATGGCGAACCTGCTGGCCGATCCGGTCCAGGCGGCGTCGCTGGTCGAGGCGCATCTCAGATCGGATGTGACCAGCGGCACGACGCGGCGTGTCAAGATCGCCTGCTCATTCCGGTTCGCCGTCCCCTCGGCGACCGGGGCGGCCTACGACGCCACGTCGATCACGCCGCTGGTGCCGATCGTGCTCGCCCGATCGTTCGATATCGATGGCCAGGACCAGAGCCAACTCGGCGACTTCTCGGTGCTGTTCGCCAAAGCCATCACCACCTGGGCCGGCAACAACGACATCATCTTTGGACCTGACGCGACACCGGCCGGGGCGATGCTGGTGTTCGACGTCACGCTCTATGCGGCGCTGAGCAGCGCCGACACGCCGGTGCTGCAGTTCAGCAACCTGCAACTCAAGCTTTCCGATGTCAGCCCGGTGTAGTGCGGTGGGGACGCGTCAGAAAGGAGGCGGCAGGGAATGAAGTGAGACGACCAGGTCGATCAACCGTACTTCCAAAGTCAGAAAATATTGAGAGGAACTCATGTCAGCCAAACACGAATTTTCCATTCTCGGCGCGCCGAAAACCACAGCCAGCTGGGACGGATCGCCCACGACGATCAGTCCACCGGATGGACTTTCAATGGCGCAGACGACCAATGGATCGATGGTGCTCGCCTATCAGAATACGTCGTCCATGAACAATGCCGGCAAGCTGGCGCTGACCTCAGGCGGATCCGCGCCGACGTTCCTGCCGGTTCCCGCGCTGCTCGTGCAGCCGACCATCTACGTCCACAACTGGGGCGCCAACAATCTCAACGTCACCAATATTAGCGCGGCTGCGGCGACGCCGATCTGGGTGGAGGCGTTCGGACCTGGTCTGCCTGGGCAGAAGCCGGTTGCGCTGCCGATCGGCTCCGCGATCACGCTCAAGCCGGTGGCGGTCGCGCAAGGCACCAGCAACCCGAACTGGATGCAGCTCATCTTCACGTCCAACACCGCCAACCTGACGCTGGTTTCCGTGATCGGCGGCCCGGCCGATGCGTCGGGCAACAATGCCTATGTCGTGGCGCTGAACTCGCCGTCGGGCAATACCGGGCCGGGCACCGGAACGCCCGCGCCGCAGGGCTATTACGCGACCGCCGCCGGCAACAGCTACTCGCTCGAGTTCAATTGGGGTTCGTCGGTGGTCTATGTGGCCAACATGTCGCCGTCCACCGCGGCGCCGGTGAGCGTGCAGATGATCTCGCTCTGATCGCTTCGAAGCGCAGTGGCGTGCTGGTGGCGGTCATCACCGCCGCCAGCAGGTCGCCGACGTCAGCAAGCGTTCGATTTCTGCAACAAGGATGTGCGTCGATGATCACTGGCTATGCGCTGGCCAACGCAGCCTGGACCGGCTCGCCCGTTCTACTGCAGCAATACCAGGGGGTCACCATGCCGGTGACCCCGAATGGTTCGATGGTGCTTGGCTATTTCAATCGCGCGATGCAGAACAATGCCGGCGTCCTGACCATCACCTCCGGCGGGTCGCAGCCCCGTCGCCTGGACGTTCCCGCGCTGGCGAGCTACTTCAGCGTGCTGACCCAGAACTGGCAAAGCAACAATCTCAATATCAGCAATGTCAGCCCGAATTCGGCGACGCCGATCTATGTCGAGGCCTTCGGTCCGGGTATTCCCGGCGTCGTTCCGCGGAAGCTGCTGGTTGGAACGCCGCTTCAGCTCGGCGTGACAGAGGCGGCGCAGGGCACGACGCTGCCGAGCTATATGCAGCTTGGCTTTACGGCCAGCTCGGCCACCCTGGAAACGCTGGCGATCGTGGGCGGCCCGTTGGACACCAGCGGCAACAACGCCTATGTGATCGCCTTGAACGCGCCGTCGACGTCGGGGGCCGGCACAGATGTGGCTGCGCCGCCCGGCTATTACGCGACCACGACCGCCAACAGCTACACTTTCCCGTTCTACTGGGGCGCTGCGGTGGTGTTTGTGGCGAACCTGTCGTCGATGACGTCGTCTCCGGTCACGGTCCAATTGACGTCCCTCTAGAACCTATCCGGCCGCAATTGGCGATTGCGGACGGCCTCTCTTGTCGTGTCTATGGTGACAATGCCGCCGAATCTTCCGCCGACACGTCGTTCGGGCGCGCTGGGGAATCTCCAGACCACGACTGTGTGGAAAGGGGAGCCGGTGATTCTCGCTGTCTATGATGGCGTGAGCATGCCTCAGACACCGAACGGATCGATGATCCTCGGCTTTCAGAACACCTCGCCTGAGAACAATGCCGGAAAGCTCGCGTTGACGAGTGGTGCCGGCGCACCGGAATTCTTCGTGGCGCCGGCGCTCAGTCTTCAGCCGCAGATCCTCACCCGCAACTGGCAGGCGAACAATCTGAATGCGACCAATCTCAGCGCCAACTCGAACACCCCGATATGGATCGAGGCCTTCAGTCCCGGCATCGGGCCGGCGCCCACGCCGCTTCCGATTGGGCAGTCCGTTGCCGTCAGCCAGAAGGAAACATTGCAGGGCGTGACGAACCCGAACTGGATGCAGCTGTCGTTCCGCTTCAATTCGTCCCAGCTTGCGGTCTTCGGCATCATCGGAGGACCTCAAGACGCGTCGGGAAACAATGCCTATGTCGTCGCGCTGAATTCGCCTGCCGGGGACACCGAAAAGGGCACGGGCAAGACGCCACCTCCCGGCTATTACGCCACGGTCGGCGGCAATGCCTATTCGTTCGAGTTCAATTGGGGAGGCACGGTTATTTTCGTTGCTTATTTTGGCAGCGCCAACGTCGTCACGAAGATGACCGTTGTCGAAGCGCCCATGGTAACTCTTATATCGCTCTGATGCGCCGTCGCATCGGACCGGGCGACGACGTGCTTTCCGAAGCGATGGCAGAAAGCTCAATGCCATCGACGCAATGAGCACCGTCAGAAAGACGTTACGCCAGAACAAGCCGAGCTCAAGTGATCGCGATCAAACGGGTCGTCATCGGTCCTCGCGCGCGATCGCCAGCAAGCGCGGCGCCTGCACGCGGATGGCATCGGTGACCTCGCGGTCGAGCTGGTCGCGCCAGTGCGCAGGGATCGCATCGAGCCCATACGTGGCGCCCGCGAGCATGCCGGCGAGCGCGCCGGTGGTGTCGGCGTCGCCGCCCTGATTGACGGTCCGCACCAGACATTCTGCGAACGAGGCCGTGGCGAGGTAGTGATGCAGCACCGTCTGCATGGTGTCGACGATGAACGCCGAGCTCTGGCCGGGGTAGGGCGCGAAGCGGAACGCCTCATGCCTGCCGACGAGCGCCTCGGCTTCGATGTGCACGGCGTCCTTGCCGATCCCCAGCAGCAGGCCGTGCGTCATGCGCACCAGCGCCAGGCAGGCGTCGTCGGACAGCGGATGATGATGGGTGGCGCGTGCCTGCGCCAGCGTCCATGTCTCCGCTCTGTCGGGCGCACCGAGCGTTGCCAGCGCCACCGGAAGCACGCGCATCGCAGCGCCGTTGCCGGCGTCACCCTCTGCGTAGACGGCTTCGACCGTGCCGTGCATGACGTAGCGGCGAATGCCGCGCCGGCAGGTGTTGCCGACATCGGCCGGACCGGTCTTCAGCCAGGCCGCGAACTCTTCGCAGATGTCGCGCGCATCGAAGCCGCCACTGCGGATCAGCGAGC
>JBARNF010000138.1:0-2246 GCA_049802835.1 Bradyrhizobium sp. | reverse complement strand
CTGCTGCTCGAATACGCGGTTGCGCAGCGCGTCGCGCAAGAGCGGCCGGATTGGCGAATTGAGCCCGCTGGCGTCTACCTCCGCGCGCCCGAACATCGGCTCGGTGCTACGCCCGATTTCACCATCCACGATGATCCGCGCGGCGTCGGCATCTTGCAGACCAAGCTGTCGATTACCGGCGTGTTTGATCGCATGTGGCGCGATGACGAGGGCAACGTGACGCCGCCGATGTGGATCAGGCTCCAGGCCCTCACCGAGGCGATGCTGTGGGGCGCGAAGTTCGGCGTTATCGCCTGCTACATCGACCACCCGTTTCGCAATGACGTGCACATTTTCGAGTTCGACCGTCATCCCGGCGCGGAAGCCGCGATCCTCTCCGATGTCGCGCAGTTTTGGCATGACGTGGAATGGGAGATCGAACCGGAGCCCAGCGGCAGCGTCGACGCCGAGCTGGTCAAGCTGATGTACCCGGAGCACGCGCCCCTTACGCGCATCGATCTATCCGGCGACAACTACCTTGCTGACGCGCTCACGGAGCGCTCGCGCCTCAAGGAGCAGATCAAGGCGCACGAAGAACGGATCGAGGAAATCGAGACCGAGCTGAAAGCTAAGATGCGCAACTACGAGATGGCATCCTTCAACGGGTTCGTCGTCACCCACCGGACTATTGACCGCGAAGGCTTCACCGTCAGGCCGACGCGTTACCGCAAACTCAACATTGCAGACATCCGCCCGAAGGAGATCGACGACGATGGCAAACCGCCTCGCTTCTGAAAACGCGGCCGACAGCGGCGACGTCAACCCGCGCGCAGTCATGGGCGACAACATGCCGCCGGCGCCGACCCCCGTCGAGGCTTTTAGCACCAGCCTGCTGGAGAACTATAGCGCCGAGCTGGCGAAGGCCGGGCCGATCGCCGATCGCGCGAACAACTCACCGGAGAAAATCGAGAGCGACGCCGACTTGAAGGCGTGGACGGATATCTATCTGGAAGCGGATACGCTCGCGAAGGCGCTTGATGCGTCGCGTCTCAATGAGCAGCGCCCGATGGTGGCGGTGCTCAAAACGGTGTTCGGTCCGACGCTCGACCGCTTGGAGCGCATCACCACGCACGCGCGCAAGCTATCTGACGCGTACAACCGGGTGAAGGTCCAGCGCGAGCGCGAGCAGCGCGAAGCCGAGCAGCGCAAGGCGCAAGGGGCCGCACGCCAGGCCGAGCAGGACGCCAGGATCGCGGCTGAGTTCGGCGACACCAACGCGATGCTGGAGCATGCGCAGACGGCAACCGCGAACGCGGCCGAAGCCGCGCGCGTCGCAACCGACACGCCGACAGTTTCCGACATCGCCCGCGTCCGCGGTGATGACGGCGGCATGGCGACGGCTCGCGGCGAATGGAAAGCAGAGATCCTCGACATCAATAAGATCGACCTCAACGCGCTGCGCCACCACTTCACGATCAAAGAGATCACGCGCGTGGTCGACAAGGAAGTCAGGACCAAAAAGCAGCATGCCAAAATCGAGGGCGTCCGCGTGTTCGAGGACGTCGCAACTCAGTTTCGTCGCTAAACAGGAGAACTACACGAATGGCTACCCGCGCCGCAGAACGCACCACCAACCAAGCGCCACCGCGCCAAGCACCCTCCGGCAACGTTCCGGCCGCTCGCAACCGGCAGCAGGCTCCCGCGCAGCAGGACGAGGCGAAGCGGCCGCCCGCGATTGTGCAGTTTCGCGACTATGTTCAGGCGCGCATGGCAACGCTTGAGGACGCGCTGCCGCCGACCATTCCCCCGAAGCGCTTCGTCAGCGTACTGATGACAGCACTGCAGAACAAGCCGACGCTACTGACGTGCACCTTTCCTTCGCTCTGGAACGCGTGCGTTCGTGCCGCACAAGACGGCTTGCTGCCTGATGGTCGCGAAGGCGCGATCGCGCCCTATGGCGAGAACAAAGACGGCAAGCGCGTTGCCGAGATCGCAACCTGGATGCCGATGGTCGAAGGCTATCGAAAGAAGATTTTCGAGGCCGGCAAGGTCAAGTCATGGACGGTCGAGGTGGTGCACGAAAAGGACGATTTCGATTATGAGCTGGGCGACAACGCCTATATTCGCCACAAGCCGTTCTTTGGCGCTGGCAATCCGGGCAACGTCGTCGGCGCCTATTCGATCGCGAAGCTTGAAAGCGGCGAAATCGTCCGCGAGGTCATGTCTGCGTTCAAGATTGCACAGGTGCAGGCAAAGTCGAAAGCTGG
>JBARNF010000137.1:0-3120 GCA_049802835.1 Bradyrhizobium sp. | reverse complement strand
GCCTGACGAACGCCGAAATTCTCGGTCGTCCATATCAGAATGTTTGCGAAATCGAGCTCTGCGACGGCACCGAGGCGAATGCGCCACATCTCTCCCATCGTCGGCTCCAATCGGCGCTCGTCTATTCCAATTGATCGGGGTTGAGATCGGCGAGCTGAGAGAGCCGGATATCAGTGCTTGCGCAAGATCTGAGCTGAACGCGCTGCGAGGGCGGCACGCCGTCGCTGTCAATCTTCCGCGCGCCTCATGAGCTTTTCGGACAAGCCATTCAGATAGGCCTGAAGCTCGTTCATGCTGGCGAATTGCTTGAACTCACCACGATCCAACGCATTGAAACCTGCTTGAGCGGCCTCGCGCAAGCCGTCCAACCGTGCGGCCTCTTCGGACTCACGCTGCTCGATCAGCCGCAGCCCGTCACGGAGCACTTCGCTCGCGTTCTGGTACCGGCCCGATTCGACCAGAGCTTCGATGACCTCTTCTTGATGGTCGGTCAGCACCACGTTTCGTGTCGGCATCGCCGGCTCCGCCGCATCGACTGATTGCGGGATCATGGCATATTATGCCATCGCTGTCGCATTGAATCCGGCGGCACCATTGAGCGCGACGCCAGCTACCCCCGCGGCGTGACCCAGTCCGCGCTCAGCAGTCCGGCGGTGGCCGACACCGCGGTGACGAACACGCCCCAGCTGATGTCGACCGCGACGACCGCCCAGGTCCACTGCCTGAGCATGGCAAGCGAGGTCAGCTCGAAGGTCGCATAGCAGAATAGCCCGAACAGCGCGCCATAGAGCAAGGTCGAGCGCCACGTCGCCTCGCTCTGGCCGCTGACGAAGACCAGCACGCCCGCGACGTAGACCAGATAGAACAGCACCGCCGGCACAGGGCGGATCTCGCCCAGCATCTCGCCGACCTGCGACTGGAAGAAGCCCCTGGCGACGATGGCGAGAAAGGGAATGTCGAACCCGAGCAGCACGGCCAGCGTCGCAAGATAAAGAACGACATTTCTACCCATGCGCAGCTCCGCTGACCTGGTTCGCAGGCCGACGGTTCAGGCCGACCCGGGTTGCCTCGCGTGGACCAGGTGCAAATCAGCCGCGACGCTTGGTCGTCGCCTTCTTGCCGCCCGGCGTCTTCGTCCGTGAGGGTCTGTCTGAAAACGTCTGTCCGGGGTGGCTGGACTTGTCGCGATGCTTATTTTTCTTCGCGAACGCAGGCTCGTGGCTGGATTTCGACGGACCGTCACGATGCGGCTTGCTGCGCGGCTTGGCGTCCTTGTCCCCGCGTGGCTCGTCACGCCGCAGCGGATGGTACTCGCTCTGCTCCGCCTCGCGCCGCGGCGGCCGCTTCTCCGGCCGCACCTTTTCCGCTGCCCCCTGCCCCGACGGTGCCCCCGCAAGCGCCTCGATGCGGATGTTGTCCTCCTTGTCGGGACGGCGGATGTTGGCGGTGAAGGAGTCCGCGACCCGCGCGGCGATCTCGAACTCGGTGGTGGTGTCCTGGATCTTGATGGCGCCGATGTCGTGCTTGTCGATGCCGCCGCGGCGGCAAATCATCGGCAGCAGCCAGCGCGCCTCCGCGTTCTTCTTGCGCCCGATGGCCGCCCGGAACCAGACGCTGGGCTCGCCCATGCCATGGCGGGCCGACGGCTTGCCCGTCTTCGTCCGGGGCACGGCTGGAGCGCGATCATCGCTCCGTGCCGGCCTGATGCCGTCGCGACCGCGATCATCGCGCGGGCGGCCGCTGCCTTGGCTGCCTTGCCCCCCTTGGGCCGGATCGAGAATGTCTTCGGGCGACGGCAGCCTGGCGCGATAGAGCCGCGCCAGCGCGGCGGCGATGTCTTCCGGCGAGCGCTCTGCGAGCAGGGCCTGCGCGAGCGCCACATCCTCCGCCGTCGTCTCCTCGGTGAACACGGCATCGTGCAGCATGCGCTCGTGATCGAGCTTGCGGATCTCATCCGCCTGCGGCGCCGTTCCCCAGACGGCATCGATGCCGGCGAGATTGAGCAGCGTTTCCGCCCGCCGCCGCCGCGCCGGCGGCACCAGCATGATGCTGACACCCTTGCGCCCGGCCCGGCCGGTGCGGCCCGACCGGTGCTGCATGACCTCGGCGTCATTCGGCAGCTCGGCATGGATGACGAGGTCGAGATTGGCGAGGTCGATGCCGCGCGCCGCCACGTCGGTCGCAACGCAAACCCGAGAGCGTCCATCGCGCAGCGCCTGCAGCGCGTTGGTTCGCTCGTTCTGGGTCAATTCGCCGGACAGCGCGACCACGGAGAACCCGCGCTCCAGCAGCGCCGCCTGCAGATGCCTGACGGCCTCGCGCGTGTTGCAGAACACGATCGCACTCGGCGACTCGTAGAAGCGCAGCACGTTGACCACCGCATGCTCGGCGTCGCCGGGCGCGATACGGATGGCGCGGTATTCGATGTCGGCGTGCCCGCCCTCGTCGCCCGCGACCTCGATCCGGAAGGCGTGCTGCTGATATTGCTTGGCCAGCGCGACGATGCCGCGCGGAAAGGTCGCCGAGAACATCAAGGTCCGGCGCGTCTCCGGCGTGGTCTCGAGGATGAATTCCATGTCCTCGCGAAAGCCGAGATTGAGCATCTCGTCGGCCTCGTCGAGCACCACGGCCTTCAATTCGGAGATGTCGAGACGGCCGCGCCGCAGATGATCGCACAGCCGGCCGGGCGTGCCGACGACGATGTGGGCGCCGGCTTCCAGCTCGCGCTGCTCGCGGCGCGGATCCATGCCGCCGACGCACGAGACGACGCGCGCGCCGGCGTGCTGATACAGCCATGCGAGCTCACGATGGACTTGCAGCGCGAGCTCGCGCGTCGGCGCCACGATCAGGGCAAGCGGTGCGGCAGCCCGCGCGAACCGATCGGCGCCCCTGAGAATATCCTTGGCCATGGCCAACCCGTAGGCGACGGTTTTGCCGGAGCCGGTTTGCGCCGAAACCAGAAGGTCGCGGTCAAGCGCCGTCGGCGCCAGCACGGCGGTCTGGACCGGGGTCAGTTGATCGTAGTTGCGTTCCGCCAGGGCTCGGGCGAGCGGCGGGCTGGTGGTCGGGAGTGTCACGAGATGGCCGATTCTGGTTGGCGTAGACGCTGGGAATATGGCG
>JBARNF010000136.1:0-3696 GCA_049802835.1 Bradyrhizobium sp. | reverse complement strand
CCCGACGCACGGGGAGTGTGCGTGGTGAGACCTGTGCCCCCTCACCCGGATTGCAACTTGCGATGCAATCCGACCTCTCCCCGCAGGCGGGGAGAGGTAAGCAGCCCGCAAATCATGTGCATACCCTCTACTCATCCAGCACCCATGTGTCCTTGGTGCCGCCGCCCTGGCTGGAATTCACCACCAGCGAGCCTTCCTTCAGCGCCACGCGGGTGAGGCCGCCGGGCACGATGGTGACGCGGTCGCGCCCCGTCAGCACGAACGGCCGCAGATCCACATGGCGCGGCGCCAGCCCCGAGGTGACGCAGGTCGGACAGGTCGACAGCGCCAAGGTCGGCTGGGCGATGAAGCCCTCGGGCTCGCGCTTCAGCTTGTCGCGGAACGCCTCGATCGTCGCCTTGGTGGCGGCCGGGCCGATCAGCATGCCGTAGCCGCCGGAGCCGTGCACCTCCTTGACCACGAGCTCGCCGAGATGGTCGAGTACGTAGGAGAGATCCTGCGGCTCGCGGCAGCGCCAGGTCTGGACGTTCTTCAGGATCGGCTCCTCGCCCAGATAGAACTTCACGATGTCGGGCATGTAGGAATAGATCGCCTTGTCGTCGGCAATGCCCGTGCCGACGGCGTTGGCCAGGGTCACGTTGCCGGCGGCGTAGGCCGCCATCAGGCCAGGCACGCCGAGCGCCGAATCGGGCCGGAAGGTCAGGGGATCGAGGAAGTCGTCGTCGACGCGGCGGTAGATCACGTCGACCCGTTTCAGCCCTTCGGTGGTGCGCATGAACACCTCGTCGTTCTTGACGATGAGGTCGCGGCCCTCGACCAGCTCGATGCCGAGCTTGTCGGCCAGGAAGGAGTGCTCATAATAGGCGGAATTGTAGATGCCGGGCGTCATCAGCGCCACCGTCGGCTCCGCCGAGGCGCTGAGCGGCGCCACCGAGCGCAGCGCCGACAGCAACTCGTCCGGGTAACGTTCCACCGGCGCGACGCGGTGACGCGCGAACAGGTCCGGAAACAGCCGCATCATGATCTCGCGGTTTTCCAGCATGTAGGACACGCCGGACGGCGTGCGCGCATTGTCCTCCAGCACGATGAAGTCGTTGGCGTCGACGCGAACGATGTCGATGCCGGCGATGTGGACATAGACGTCGTGCGGCACGTCCTGCCCGTTCATTTCAGGGCGGAAGACCGGGTTCTGGAAGATCAGGTCATCCGGGACGATGTTGGCGCGCAGGATCTCGCGGCCATGATAGATGTCGCGCAGGAACATGTTCAGCGCCTTGACGCGCTGCTTGAGTCCCTTCTCCAGCAGCGTCCATTCCTTGCCGGACAGGATGCGCGGGATGACGTCGAACGGGATCAGCCGCTCCTGCGCTTCCGCCTCGCCATAGACCGCGAAGGTGATGCCGATTCGCCGGAACAGCAATTCCGCCTCCTGGCGGCGATATTCCAGCGCGTCCGGCGGCGTTTCCTTCAGCCACCGCGACAGCTCCTGATAGGCCTGACGGACCTCGCCGTCCGGCTGGTTCATCTCGTCGAACGCAACTGCCATAGATGCCCGTATGTCCCCGCCTCGCCACACACTGCATGACTCTGCAGGATGGTAGCAAGGCCCGGGCCAGCGCGATATGCATTCCTCAGCGGCATTTGGCGGGGGGCTACGGAAATCATGCCCGAAAAACCGGCTGCACGATGCTCAAATCCGCGGCATAACTGCTGACGTACCGGATGACATTGGCGCCGGCCCAGGCCAAAAGAGACGGGAGACGCAAGGAGAAACCATGAGCGACATCGTCACCGCGGGATTGCTGGTCATCGGCGACGAGATCCTGTCCGGCCGGACCAAGGACAAGAACATCGGCTTCATCGCCGAATACCTGACCAATCTCGGCATCGACCTGAAGGAGGTGCGGGTGGTCTCGGACGACGAGCCCGACATCATCGCGGCGCTGGACGCGCTGCGGCAGCGCTACACCTATGTGTTTACGACCGGCGGCATTGGCCCGACCCATGACGACATCACGGCCGATGCGATCGCGAAGGCCTTCGGCGTCGGCATCGACCATCATCCCGAGGTGGTCGCGCGCTTCCGCGAGCGCTGGAGCGAGCAGGAGCTCAATGAGGCGCGCTTGCGCATGGCGCGCATCCCGGACGGCGCCGAGCTGATCCAGAGCGCCACGATCCTTGCGCCCGGCTTCAAGCTCGGCAACGTCATCGTCATGGCCGGCGTGCCCTCGATCATGCAGGCAATGATGGACATCGTCGCGCCGAAGCTGAAATCGGGCGTGCGCATGCTGTCGGAAACCGTGCGCGCCAATGCGCGCGAGGGCGATATCGGCGGCCCCCTGCGCGAGATCGCCAAGGCGCATCCTGACACCATCATCGGCAGCTATCCCTTCATCGACGAGGACCAGAAGCCGAATACGCATCTCGTGGTGCGCTCGCGCGACCAGGACAAGCTGTCGGCTGCGATGGCCGCGGTGAAGGAGATGATCGCCGGGCTGAACGTGACGCGCTAAAGCAGGTTTGGCTTTCGAGAGGCAATGGACGAGCGAGATGACGGACAAGACGTTGACTGCAGAGGAGCGGGCGGGACGGGCCTTCCCGGTGTCCTGGGACCAGTTTCACCGCGACTGCCGGGCGCTGACCTGGCGGCTGAACGAGGTCGGCCCGTTCGCGGCGATCATCGCCATCACCCGCGGCGGCCTGGTGCCGGCGGCGATCGTGGCGCGCGAGCTCGGCGTGCGCGTGATCGACACCGTCGGCATCGCGAGCTACGACCACACCCGCCAGGGCGAATTGAACATCCTGAAAGCCATCTCCGAGGACACGCTGAAGCTCGGCGGCGGCACCGGCAAGGGACTCCTGATCGTCGACGACCTCGTCGACACCGGCAAGACCGCGCAGCTGGTGCGCGAGATGCTCCCCGACGCCCATTTCGCCACCGTCTACGCCAAGCCGAAGGGCCGGCCGTTGGTCGACACCTTCATTACCGAGGTGTCGCAGGACACCTGGATCTTCTTCCCCTGGGACACCGCGCTGTCGTTCGCGCCGCCGCTGCGCGACGGGGCGGCTTAACTCGGCGTCGTCATTGCGAGCCAAGCGACGTGTCCGCCATAGCCCCAAGGGCGACGGCGGAAGCAATCCAGAATCCCATCGACGGACTATCCTGGATTGCTTCGTCGCAAGTGCTCCTCGCAATGACGGACGGAGCGGAGCGCTGCCATGCCGCTGCAGAACCGCGTCACGCCATCAGGCGATATCATCGCTACGCCGCACCGTGGGCTGTTCACCGGCAATCGCGGCATCATCCATGATCCCGCGACCAAGACGCTGCTGAACCGGCGCTGGTCCAGCCCGGCCTGGCTGGTCTGCCTGTGTGACTTCCGTGGCCGCCGCCGCGAGGTGATGGCGACGCGGAGCTGGACCGAGCTGTTCTTCCTCGATGAAGCCACGGCGTTTGCCGCAGGCCACCGTCCGTGCTTCTATTGCCGGCGCGACGACGCCAACCGGTTTCGCGCGGCGTGGGAGCAGGGCAATGGGCTCGCGAACATTCGCGCGCGCGACATCGACGCCGTGCTGCATCGCGAGCGGCTCGAAGGCGGCAAGAAGCGGCTGCACGCGCTGCCGGCTCCGATCGAAGCGCTGCCGGATGGCGCGATGGTGCAAGAGGGGGCTGAAAGCTATCTGATTGCGCAGGGC
>JBARNF010000135.1:0-5176 GCA_049802835.1 Bradyrhizobium sp. | reverse complement strand
CGGCGTGGTCGAGTTCGGCGAGCCGGTGGCTCAGCCCTGGCGCGGGGCGCGGCCGACCCTGCCGGATTCGCTGCCGATGATCGGGCCGGCGCCGCGGCATTCCGGCCTGTGGCTTGCATTCGGCAATCAGCACATCGGCTTCACCACGGGGCCGGCCACGGGCGCGGCGATCGCCGCGATGATCGCGGGCGAGGCGCCGTCCTTCGACGCGTCGGCGTTTGCTCCGAGCCGGTATCTGTGAGAGGCCAGCACCATCGGCCGCGCCATCGCGCCAGCTCGGAGCTTCGATGAACTACACCTGGGATTTCGCGATCCTCACCAAGTACAGCCATCTGTTCTGGGTCGGCCTCGGCTGGACCATGGCCTATACGCTCGGCACCATCCTGCTCGGCTCGATCATCGGCCTGCTCGTCGGCATCGTCAGGCTGCGCCGCCTGGTGGTCATCGACTGGCTGCTGATCGCCTATATCGAGCTGTTCCGCTGCACCCCGCTGCTGGTGCAGATCATCTGGTTCTACTACGCCTTTCCGGTCGTGATCGGCATCAATATCCCGGCCCATGTCGCCGCCGTGACCGTGCTGTCGCTCTATGCAGGCGCCTTCTATGCCGAGATCGTGCGCGGCAGCATCGAGAGCGTCCATCGTGGCCAATGGGATGCGGCGCGCGCGCTGGGCCTGCGTCCGTGGCGGATGATGCGGCTCGTGATCTTGCCGCAGGCGCTGAAGCCGATGCTCGCACCTTACGTCAACCAGTCGGTGACGCAGCTGAAGAACACCTCGCTGGTGTCGGTGATCGCGGTGCCCGATCTCGTCTACAACGCCACGCTCATCAACGCCGATACCTACCGGCCGCTCGAGGTCTACACCATCATCGCGCTGATCTATTTCGCGATCCTGTTCCCGGCAACCGTGCTGGGCCGGCGGTTCGAGCGCGGCATGAGCTACGACAAGGCGTGAGCGGGCAAACAAGTATGAAACGTCCGTCATTGCGAGCGAAGCGAAGCAATCCAGGGCCGCGTGCTCGTCTCTGGATTGCTTCGTCGCTTCGCTCCTCGCAATGACGGCGGAGCGCGTCCTTAGCGCTAGATGCTCAGCTCGACCGGCACATCCTCGGACTTGACCCCGGCAAGGCCCAGACCCTTGACGAACCATTCGCGCATCTGGCCGATGCCCCTGTTGTAGTCGATCCACACGGCGAGGAAGTCGCGCCAGCGCTTGTCGGACTCGCGGCGAACGCCCATGCTGGAGGGAATTGCGACCGACGGCGACTGCAGGATCTTGTAGGTGCCGAGATTGGGGTTCTTGGCGATCGCGGTGAGCCCCAGGATCAGGGCGTTGACGACGACGTCGACGCGGCCCGACGCCATCTCCAGCATCACCTCGTCGCGCGACTTCAGCGACTTGATCGTTGCATTCGGGGCAAAGCGCCGCGCCACGGCCTCGTTGGCCGAGCCGACGTCGACGGCGATCTTGACGTCGGGCTTGTTGATGTCGGCCCAGGTCTTGGCCTCCAGGCCCTTCTTCAGCATGGCGCCGAACGGATGCGGAAACACCGTGCCGCAGAAGTCGATGACGAGCGCGCGCTGCGGCGTCGGGTTGAGCGCGAAGCCGAGGTCGATCTTGCCGGCCTGCAGGTCGAGCACCGAATTGCCGTAGGTCGATTCGACGTATTCGAGCTTGACGTCGAGCAGCTTGGCGATGTCGTTGGCCATCTCGATCGAGAAGCCCGACCAGGTGCCGGAGGCGAGATCCTTGTTGAAATAAGGCAGCTCGCCCGGCAGCACGGCGATGCGCAGCACCTTGTTGGCGCGGACGCGATCGAGCGTGTTGTCGGCCGCCGCCTGGGCCGAGGCCGGGCTCGCCGTGACGGCGGACGCAAGCGCGGCGCCGGAGCCGATCGCGAGCGCGTAGCGCAGCGCCTCGCGGCGGTCCTCGGAAATCCTCTGGTCGTCTGATGTGGTCACATAATCCTCCTGCACCAACAAGCCCGGAGCGTAGCGCTGGCCTCGTGCGCCAGCAACCAGCATGTCGGCCTTGATAGCAAGCGGCGGTGCCGACCTGTCATGTTGAAAGGGCGATCGGATGCGTTGGCGTTGCTGCGCTGCCTCATTCCGGTGCAGGGCTGATCAAGCCGTGGTCGGTCCCGCCAGATGGAAGTGGCTTGCGTAAGCGCTCGGCGAACGGCCGCAACAGCTGCGGCGCAAGGTGAATCGGAAACTGACTCATCGCGAAGTAGAGCCAGGTCGTGCCCGGTATTGCGCCCTCGGTGGCGGCCAGCATCAGGCCCATGTTGCGCAGCGAGACCATCATGCCCAATGCCATCGCCCGCTCGCGGCCCGCGGCGCGGAACAGCAGCATCGTGGTCCCAAGCAGCAGGAAGAACACCGCGAACGCCAGCACCGCCAGTCCCAACATGCGGAACGGGCCCGCGACCAGGTCGGCCAGGAAGTGGGCCATGATGGCAGACGCGAACACGAACAGGATGCAGATGTTGAACCCGTCGATCGGCGCTCGGTGGCGGCGGATCGCCGTGATGCCGAAAGCGAGGCGAATGACGGTCGCGACAGCCACGGCGCCGGCGAGGATGTCGGCGAGCTTCAGCCCGAGCGCGGCCGGGGACAGCGACAGTGTCTGGCTCAGGAAGACATAAGCGAACAGCGGCGCCGTCAGCGGCACCAGCGCGGTCGACGTCACCAGCGTGATCAGCACCAGCGTCGCATCGAGCCCCATCAGCGCGGCGAGCGCGGGTGAGGCCATCATCGGCGAGGCTGTCGCCTGCAGCATGAGGGCGAGGTCGAGATCCGGCGCGGCGGCATCGACGCCGGTAACGCGCGTGATGCTGCCGACCAGCGCCGGAATGGCGATCGTGGTCCATGCGGTCGCAGCGATCACCAGCGCAGGACGTCTGAGGTGCGCGCGGAGCATCGCGACGTCGACGCGCATGAAGGAGATACAGAGCAGCAGGAAGATCGCCTCGGTGACGTAGGGGCGCGTCAGCTCCCCGACCGGCGGCACGGCGATGGCGACGAGCAGGACCGCGGCGATGGCGCGTGTGCCCTGATTGCCAAGCCAGCTCAGGGCCTGCAGGGCAAGAGCGAGAGGCCCGGAGGATGGCATCGTGAATCCGAACGATGTGAATCAATGAACGCGCGAACCATGCGTCGGTCGCGCGCTGCGGCAAAGTCACATCTCGTTACCGATGATGTCGGCGCCCGGCCATCACGCCGAACGCCGAAGTCAGGCGCGTCACTGCGCGCTGGAGCCGCCCACCACGATCTTCTCGTTGAGCTTGAAATCGACGATCTGCACCGTCTGGTCGATCTCGGCGCTGGGCATGCCGATCTGCTGCGCGATCAGCTTCACCAGCAGGTCGACCCGCTCGATGAAGGGCGCACCGGCGGCGACCGCACGCGCGGCCGACGAGGGCTTCAGCAGGCTCTCGGCCGCCTTGGCGTATTTCTCGAACGGCACCTGGTCGCTCGGATCGGCGCCGAGCTTGCGGGCGATCGCATCGACGTGCTCGTAGATCGACTTCGACAGCGCGAGATTGCCATGCACGGCGTCGCGGATCGCCTGTGGCTCGCCACGCGTGATGCAGCGGTAGTTGCCGGTCAGCAGCATCGACCATTTGGCCAGCGGCACGAACAGCGAGTCGAACACCTTCAGCTTGACCGGCACGTCATGGCCATCGAGCGTCACGGCGTCGATGTCGCGCTCCAGCTCGCGCAGCAGCGCGTTGTGGGCCGCGTCCTCGAAGGCCGCGGCCTTGAAGTTCGTCGGCAGGCCGACATGCAACACGTTGGCGGCTTCCTCCGGCGGACGGAAGGCCTGCGGATCCGGCGAGCACAGCGTCACCAGGCCGGGCGTGAAGCGCTCCCAGACCATGGCGTTGGTATAGGCCTCTTCGAGATCGCTGTCGGCCAGCGCCGGGATGCGCTTGAGATAGGGCAGCGGCGGCATGTTCATGATCGACAGGCACGGCAGCTTGGCCTCGGCGATCTTGACCATCAGGACGCGGATGGTGTGGTTGGTGTATTGCGGCTCCTGCATTGCAAGACCGACGAGGTCGTAGCGCGACAGGTCGACAGTGTCGGGCGAGGCAGCATCGAGCTTGCCGGGCAGGTCGCGCGAGAAGATGGAGCGATGCGTCGGCTCGTCGCGCAGCTTGATGCGGACTTCAGTGCCCTCGCGGTTGATGAGCTCGGCGGTCTTCTTGCGGCAGACCAGCGTCACGTTGTGGCCGGCCATCAGCAGCTTGGTGCCGAGGAGGGAGCCGTAGGAGGCTCCGAGAATCAGAATGTTGCGTGCCATACCTTGGTCTTCCCCAGAGCTCTTCGTTCGAGATTTTCTTTGCGATCCAGTCGCACCGAAGGGCCCCGTCGGACGCCCCGCAGGGCGGACGGAAGCGGTAACCCATGCTTCGGAGTTGCTGGTATACCAGCCCTTACATCACATGGAACGAACCGTCTGGCAAGGTGCAGCGCACGCGTGCGCCATCCGGCGCGGTGGCTGCAAGGGCATTGTCCAGGGAAGTATGGAGGTGCCGATGGAGCGCTCGGACCCTCAGCTCAGCGCCATGTAGCGCCCGGGCTTGTGGTTGATCGCGATGATGACGTTGACGATCACGATCCCGAGGATCGACAGCGCCAGCCTGTTCACGGGAATGACGAAGAACGCGGCGATCATGATGAGGAAGTCGACGGCGAGCTGGAAATAGCCGGCGCGGATTTTCCAATGCTCCTGCAGATAGAGCGCCAGGATGTTGATGCCGCCGAGGCCGGTGCGATGGCGGAACAGCATCAGCAGTCCGGTCCCCGTCAGGCCCGCGCCGATGATCGTCGCGTAGATCGCGTCGATCCGGGCGATCTCCACCCACGATGCGGTCAGGCGGGAGAACAGCGCGACGAGGCCGACCGCGACGAAGGTGCGGATCGTGAACGGCCAGCCCATGCGCCGGACAGCCAGGACATAGAAGGGCAGGTTGATGACGAAGAAGCTGAGCCCGAAGCCGTAGCCGCTGATGTAGCTCAGCAGCAGCGACAGGCCGGCGGTGCTGCCGACCAGCAGCACCGTCTTGCTGTAGATCAGCATGCCCAGCGATACGAACAGCGTGCCGAAGGTGAGCGCCATCGCGTCTTCGTAGAGCTTGTGCCGCTCCTGAACGATATCCGTCACGC
>JBARNF010000134.1:0-7006 GCA_049802835.1 Bradyrhizobium sp. | reverse complement strand
GTCGTCGCCTGCCACCACAGCTCGGGATCCTGGTCGATGGCGTTGCCGTCCTGACGCGGCGCCGCGAGCGGAACGGAGGCCGCCCCCTCGATGCCGCCACGCGCATCGACGGCGCAGGCGCGCACGCCGCTGGTTCCCACGTCGATGCCGACAAACAACTCCGTCATGCGACCTCATCTCGTTGTGCGCCGGCGAGCATGCCTATGTCCCTGCGACCCGTCACGCCCTGACGCGCTGCAGCACGTTTGGGGGATTGACGGCCGGAGCAACCTCTGCAATTTTTTGCAAGACGTGAAGAAATTTGCAAGCAGGCATTCCAGCGTGACGACAGCTTCCGACAGGGCGCCCATGGTGGACGGCGAGGCCTCGCTGGCGACGCGCGCCGCGTGGCTCTACTTCGCCGCGGGGCTGACGCAGTCCGAAGTGGCCGACCGGCTCAACATCCAGAGCACCAAGGCGCATCGCCTGATCGCGCGCGCCAGCCGCGAAGGCATGATCCGTGTGTTCGTCGAGGGGCCCGTGGCCGAATGCATGGCGCTGGAGAACGCGCTGGCCGAACGATACGGGCTCGCCTTCTGCCGTGTCGCGCCGGATCTCGGCGAGGGTGAGCTGCCGCTGAAGGCGCTGGCGCTGGAAGGCGCCAGCTTCCTGCGGCAGATCCTGGAGCGCGGCGATGACAAGATCATCGGCGTCGGACACGGGCGCACGCTCGCGGCCGTCGTGGCGCAACTGCCGCAGACGCCGGCGCGCGACGTCCAGTTCGTCTCGCTGCTCGGTGGCCTGACGCGCAAATTCGCCGCCAATCCGTTCGACGTGATCCATCGCCTGGCCGAGCGCACCGGCGCCGAGGCGTATCTCTTGCCGGTGCCGGTGTTCGCGAATTCCGTCGCCGACCGCGCCGTGCTGATGCAGCAGTTCGGCATTGCCGACGTGTTTGCGCTCGCCCGCGCCGCGTCGCTGCTGTTCGTCGGCATCGGCCAGATCCACGCCGACGGCTTCCTGGTGTCGAGCGGCATGATCAAGCCAGACGAGGTCGTCGAGCTGAAGCGCGCCGGCGCCTGCGCCGATCTGCTCGGGCACTTCTTCAATGCCGATGGCAAGCTGCTCGATCTCGATCTGTCGGCGCGCGCGACCTCGATGGCCGCTGAAGATCTCAAGAAGCACCGCATCGTCGCCATCGGCGGCGGCGGCGCGAAAATAACAGCGCTGCGAGCAGTGCTGCGCAGCGGCTTCCTGAACGGCCTCATCATCGACGAGGTGACCGCTCAGGCACTCGCAACCGACAAGCCGGAGAAAACATCCGGCAACTCCAAGAACAAGAGTCGGAAGGGAAGGTAGACGCAAGCAAGTCAACACAAAACAAAATGGGAGGGTATCATGTACGATCGCGAGAAGAACCTATTTGCTGCCTACGCCGGCAAGCGCATCAGCCGGCGTGATCTGCTCGACAGCGCGGCCAAGCTCGGCGTCGCCGGTGTCGCCGCCAATGCCGCCTTCGCCTCCGCGATGTCTCGCGCGATGGCCGCCGATTTCAACTGGAAAGCCCAGAGCGGCAAGACCGTCAGGCTGCTCCTGAACAAGCATCCTTACGTCGATGCGATGATCGGAGACATCGAGGCGTTCAAGAGCCTCACAGGCATGAACGTCACCTATGACATCTTTCCGGAGGACGTCTATTTCGACAAGGTGACGGCGGCGCTGTCGTCCAAGTCCGATCAGTACGACGCCTTCATGACCGGCGCCTACATGACCTGGACCTATGGTCCGGCCGGATGGATCGAGGACCTCAACACCTACATCAAGGATCCGGCCAAGACCAATCCGGCCTTCGCGTGGGACGACGTGCTGCCGGGCCTGCGCTCATCGACGGCGTGGGACGGCGTGGCCGGTTCCGAGCTCGGCTCGGGCAAGGCCAAGCAATGGTGCATCCCGTGGGGCTACGAGCTCAACAACATCACCTACAACCGCAACATCTTCGACAAGGTCGGCGTCAAGCCGCCGAAGAACCTCGACGAGATGCTCGACGTCGCCGCCAAGATCACCAAGGACGCCGGCGGTCCCTATGGCGTCGGCGTGCGCGGCTCGCGTTCCTGGGCCACCATTCATCCGGGCTTCCTGTCCGCCTATTCCAATTTCGGGCAGAAGGACTTCGTGATGGAGGGCGGCAAGCTCAAGGCCGCGATGAACACCAAGGCCTCGAAGGATTTCCACGACAAGTGGGTCAAGATGATCCAGGGCTCGGGCCCGAAGAACTGGTCGACCTACACCTGGTACCAGGTCGGCACCGATCTCGGCGCCGGCGCCTCCGGCATGATCTTCGACGCCGATATCCTCGGCTACTTCATGAACGGCGGCGAGAACAAGGAGCGGGGCAATCTCGGCTACGCGCCGTTCGCGGCCAATCCGGCAGCCAAGGCGCCGACGCCGAACGTCTGGATCTGGTCGCTCGCGATGTCGAGCTTCTCCAAGCAAAAGGACGCGGCGTGGCTGTTCATGCAATGGGCGGCCTCGGTCGAGCATGATCTGTTCGGCGCGCGCAAGATGGACTTCGTCAATCCGGTACGGACCTCCGTGTGGAAGGACAGCGAATTCCGCGACCGGATCGCGAAGTCCTATCCGGGCTATCTCGAGCAGCATGACCTCTCCGCACCGGGGGCGAAGATCTACTTCACGGCGCAGCCGCTGTTCTTCGACCTCACCACGGAGTGGGCGGCGTCGCTGCAGAAGATGGTGGCCAAGGAGATCAGCGTCGACGAGGGCCTCGACAAGCTGGCCGACAGCATCAACCGTCAGCTGAAGCAGGCCGGCCTCGGCTGAGGCCGGGCGACGTACTCTCCATGACCACCCGCCGGTCCGGCCGCTCCCCCACGGGCGTCCGGACCGGCCCATCCCCGCAATGATGTGATCACGCTTGTCATGAGCATGGCTGAACTTGTCGAGACCAACGCGGTGCCGCGGCGCGCGAAACGATGGCGCGGGCGGCTGCTGCCGTATCTGCTGAGCCTGCCGGCGCTGCTGGTCTGCATCGCCATTCTGGTGCCGTTCGTGACTGCGGCGATCTATTCGCTGCAGCGCTACCGGCTCAATCTGCCATATCTGCGCGGCTTCATCGGCCTCGACAACTACATCGATTTCCTGTCCGATCCGGCGTTCTGGAATACGCTGCGGATCTCGCTGGTCTACACCGCGGTGACCGTCGTCGCCGAGCTGCTGCTCGGCCTCGGCATTGCGCTTCTGCTGCGGAGGCCGACCCGGTTCCACAATGCGGTCTCGATCATGCTGCTGCTGCCGCTGATGACGGCGCCGGCGATCGCAGCCCTGATGTGGAAGCTGATGACCAATCCGAGCTTCGGCATCCTGT
The DNA here is from genome assembly GCA_049802835.1 of Bradyrhizobium sp. GTDB lineage: Bacteria > Pseudomonadota > Alphaproteobacteria > Rhizobiales > Xanthobacteraceae > Bradyrhizobium. Next base: position 3,645 of record JBARNF010000134.1, on the reverse strand, counting down.
CCTACCTGGTCGGCCTGCTCGGCGCGCATGATTTCAAATGGGCGTCCGATCCGTCGACCGCGCTGTTCACGGTCGTCCTGGTCGACGTCTGGGTCTACACGCCGTTCATCATGATCCTGCTGCTGGCCGGCCTGCGCTCGCTGCCGCGGCAGCCGTTCGAGGCGGCGGCGCTCGACGGCGTGCCGGCGAGCTTCGTGTTCTTCCGCATCACCTTGCCGATGCTCGCGCCCTACATCATTACCGCGTCGCTGTTCCGGCTGCTCGATTCCATCCAGCAGTTCGACATCGTCTATGCGATGACGCAAGGCGGCCCCGGCGACCGGCTGATGGTGTTCCAGGTCCAGGCCTATCTGGAGTTCTTCCAGTACACCAATGTCGGGCGCTCGGCGGCGCTGCTGATGATCCTGTGGCTGATCACCAACATCCTGTCGAACATCTTCATCAAGAACTGGCTGCGGCTGCGGGCGCGCGCCCATGGTCACGCCTGAGGGAGGGCGCCGATGGATCACTCCAGTCTCGCTGGGCGCATCTTCCGCGGCATCGCGCTCGCCCTGGTGCTCGTGTTCTTCATGTTTCCGATCGTCTGGATCCTCATGATGTCGTTCCAGAGCAACGAGCAGATCTTACGGATTCCGCCGCGCCTCCTGTTCGAGCCGACGCTCGCCAATTACGAGGCGCTGATCTCGGGGCAGTTGCGCACGGCGGCGGGCAATCTGCAGATCCCTTTCATGCGGAACCTGATGAACAGCTTCGTGCTGTCGAGCGCGTCGGTGATCCTGGCGCTGCTGCTCGGCGTGCCCGCGGCCTATGCGTTCGCGCGGTTCAAGTTCCGGCTCGGCGAGACCATCGCCTTCACGCTGCTGTCGTTCCGGTTCGCACCGCCGCTGCTGGTGTTGCTGCCGCTGTCGCTGTACTATCAGCAGCTCGGACTGAACGACACCTATTTCGGCATCGTCTGGGTCTACCAGCTGATTGCGCTGCCGCTGATCCTGTGGATCGTCCGCGGCTATTTCGAGGACATCAGCCCGGACATCGAACACGCCTACCGGCTCGCCGGTCACTCCTGGCGCGAGGCGTTCACGCGCATCGCGGTGCCGTTGGCCGGGCCCGGCATCGCGGCGGCCGGCCTGCTGTCCTTCATCTTCTGCTGGAACAATTTCGTCTTTGCGCTGATCCTGGCCTCGGCCGACAAGCAGCCGGTGACGGTCGGCGCGCTCGCCTTCGTGACGGCGTCCGGCATCCAATACGGGCAGATCGCCGCGGCGATCGTGCTGTCGGTGACGCCGACCTTGCTGCTCGCGCTCTATGCGCAGCGCTATCTCGTCGAAGGCCTGTCGCTCGGTGCAGTCAAGGGTTGAGGATACATGGCGCGTCTCGAACTGAAATCCGTCGACAAGAGCTTCGGCGCCGTCAGTTGCACGAACGGTGTGTCGCTGACCGTCGAGCCCGGCGAGATCGTCGCCGTGTTCGGTCCGTCAGGCAGCGGCAAGACCGTGCTCTTGCGCATGATCGCCGGCATGTTCGAGCCTGATGAGGGCGACATCCTGGTCGGCGGTCGCTCGATCGTCGATGCGCCGCCGGAGCAGCGCGGCATCGGCATGGCGTTCCAGAATTTTGCGCTGTTTCCGCACATGAGCGCGCGCGACAACATCGCCAGCGGCCTGCGTGCGACCGGCGCGGCTGACATCACGACGAAGGTGGCCGCGATGAGCCGGCTGCTGAAGATCGAGCATGTGCTTGACCACAAGCCGCGCGAGCTATCGAACGGCCAGAAGCAGCGCACGGCGCTGGCGCGTGCCCTGATCGGCAATCCGCAGGTGCTGCTGCTCGACGATCCCCTGCGCAACGTCGATGCCAAGCTGCGCTACGAGATGCGGCTGGAGCTGCCGAGCCTGCTGCGCCGCAGCTCGGCGGCGGTGCTTTACGTGACGCAGGATTATCGCGAGGCGATGGCGATCGCCGATCGCATCGCCGTGCTGATCAACGGCCGCCTGGTGCAGGCGGCACGTCCGGAGGAGATCTATGCGCGGCCGGCGTCGGTCGAGGTGGCGCGGCTGTTCGGCGATCCCAGCATCAATCTCTCGGAGGTCACGCCAGTCGTGGAGCAGGGCCGGCTGACCGCATCGGTTGCCGGGACGCTGATCCGGCTCGATGCGGACGAACTCTCGTCCAATACCCAAGAGCGCTGCTGGCTCGGTGTGCGGCCCGACGATGTCGTGGTCACGCGGCACGGCGGCGAAGGTGCGATCCCGGCGCGCATCGTCGCGGTCACGCCGATCCATGAGCGCGCCGTGGTGCTGCTGCGCTTTGCCGACGGCTCGGAATGGCTGGCGGCGCTCGCGCCCGAGGCGCTCGATGCTGGCGCCGACGAGGATGTGTTCGTGCGGTTCGCGCCCGATGCGGCGCTGCTGTTCGACCATGCGACGGGAGACCGCATCGGCCTGCCGCCGCGGCGGCAGGCGGCGTGAGGATCGGACATGGGCATGCTCGAAATCCGCAACGTCGACAAGGTCTATCACAGCCGGGGCAAGCCGCCGGTCCATGCGGTGCGCGCGCTCGACATGGAGGTGAAGGCGGGCGAGATCGTCGCGTTGCTCGGCTCGTCCGGATGCGGCAAGACCTCGACCTTGCGCATGATCGCAGGCTTCGAGAGCGTGTCCTCGGGATCGATCGCGCTGGCGCGGCGGCCGATCCATGATCTTGCGCCCGCTAAGCGCAAGGTGGCGATGGCGTTCGAGGGCTATTCGCTGTATCCGCCGCTGACCGTGCGCGAGAACATCGGCTTTGCGCTGAAGGCGCAGCAGCTGTCGCGGGCCGAGATCGCACATCGGGTCGACAGCATCGCCCGCCTGGTCGAGATCGAGGACATCCTCGATCATCATCCGCGCGCGCTCTCGGGCGGGCAGCAGCAGCGCGTGTCGCTGGCGCGCGCGCTGGTCCGCGACGCCGACCTCTATCTGCTCGACGAGCCGATGGGGCAGCTGGAGCCGCAGCTGCGCGCCGTCCTGCGCGGCCGCATCAAGGGCCTGCTCGCCGAGCGCGGCATGACGGCGATCTTCGTCACCCATGACCAGACCGAGGCCAGCGCGCTCGCCGATCGCATCGCCGTCATGGAGGACGGCGTGCTGCAGCAGTTCGCCAGCGAGCGGGAGCTGAAGAACCGTCCGGCCAATCTGTTCGTCGCGAGCTTCATCGGCGAGCCGCCGATGAATTTGCTCGACACTAGTGTCGCGCAGGAGGAGGGCGGCTTCCGGCTGTCGGCAGGCTCCGACATCGCTTTCCACATTGCCAGGCAGACGCTCGACGTCACGGCGCAACAGGCGCTGGTGGAGGCCGATCGGATCAAGGTCGGCATCCGTCCGCAGCGGATTGCGATCGGCAGCGGAGAGGCCCGTCTGCGCGTCGTCTCCAACCAGTGGCTCGGCGATCAGTCGCATATCGCAGGCGACTGCGCCGGTCATCTGCTGGTCGCCGTGACCTCCGGCAAGGTCGCCGCAAGGCCCGGTGACGTCGTGCCGTGCGCGCTGGAGTCGCGTAATCTCCATATCTTCGGCGCGGATGGCGTCTGCGTCCACCACGCGGAGGCGCGCTCATGACGGCGTCCGCCGCGACCCGCGACATCATGATCGGCATCGACGCCGGCAC
>JBARNF010000133.1:0-4509 GCA_049802835.1 Bradyrhizobium sp. | reverse complement strand
CGCGGCTTCGATTGCACCTCTGCGGTGAGCTGCTCGTCCTTGACCTTCTTGTTGCCCTCGAAGGCGACGCGACCGATGACCGGGTTCTCGACGACGGTCACGACCAACCGACCACCTTGGCGGGCGATCTTCACGTCCGAGAACAGGCCGGTCTCGATCAGCGCCTTGAGGCCGTCATCGACCCGACCGGCATCCAGGGTCCCACCGGGACCCGGCTTGAAGTAGGAGCGGATGGTTTCCACTTCCACGCGCCGGTTCCCGACCACCTCGATCGAGTTGACCGACTGTGCAGCGGCTGGAGACGACAAAACCACGTTCGCCAGCGGCAGAGCCACCGGAACGGCGAACATGATTAGGGTGGCCAGCAACCCCCCCCGCACCCGCAATCCGAACTTCATGCGCTACGCGCCCTTATATTCCGATGCCGGTTCCGTACCCCTACGAACCCGACAGATTCCCATTTGTCCTTCGCTTGTAGCCAATTTGGACCCGACGGCAAACGCCGGATGTCTCTGAATTTTCAAATTCGTTTCAAAACGTTGCCTAACGGCCACGTCGTAAAAAGGCCGCGTTTACGAACCGGCGAGATGCAGGATGTCGTTGTACGTTGCAAAGACCATCAGCATCAGAACCAGCCCCAGGCCGATTCGGAACCCCATCTCCTGGGCACGCTCCGACAAAGGACGCCCCCGGGCCGCCTCGACCCCGTAAAACAGCAGGTGTCCGCCATCGAGCAGCGGAACCGGGAACAGGTTCAACAGCCCGATCGAGACCGACAGCGTCGCACACAGCTGCACGACGAATTGGAAGCCGAGGCTCGCCATTTGCCCTGACAGCTGCGCGATCCGAATCGGACCTCCGACGTCGCCGGCGCTCCCGGTCCCCGTGAACAGCGACGCGATGAACGCAAAAGTGGTGGCGATGATGAACCAGACCTGCTCGAAGCCGATCTTGATCGATTCGAGGACCCCGACCGGGACCGAGCGTGATTCGTCCGGTTTGGCGTTGTACTGAATGCCCAGGACGCCGATGCGGTGGCTGTTGCCGACGAGGTCCTTGACCTCCTTCAGCGCCGGCGTCGCCTTCAGGGTGAGTTCCGCCCCGTCGCGCTTGATCAGGAAGTTCAGTTCCGAGCCGGCATTGACCGAGACCACCCGCTGCATGTCGGCAAACGTCTCGATGGCGCGGCCATCGATCGCCGCAATGACGTCGCCGGTCTTGAAGCCGGCGGCCGCGGCGACGCTGTCCGGCTGGACCGCGTCGACCCGCGGCGTGGTGTTCGGCTTGCCGAAATAGAGCGCCATGCCGGCAAAGATGATGACCGCGAGGATGAAATTGGCGATCGGGCCGGCCGCGACGATCGCAGCGCGCTGACCGACGGTCTTGTGATGGAAGCTGTCGGCGCGCTCTTCGGCCGTCATCTTGGCCAACGCGTCGGACGACGGGGTCGAGGCCTCGGATTCGTCGCCGAAGAACTTCACATAGCCGCCGAGCGGGATCGCGGAGATCTTCCAGCGCGTGTTGTGGCGGTCGTTGAAACCGATCAATTCAGGACCAAATCCGAGCGAAAACGTTAAGACCTTCACGCCGGCCCAGCGCGCGATCAGGAAATGGCCGAGCTCGTGGAAGAATACCACGATCGTCAGCACAAACAGGAACGGGATGATGTAGCCGAGAAGGCCGTTGCTCAACGTATTGAAAATATGGTGGAAAAACTCGGACATCCGATTCCCTTCCCGCGAGCCCGAAGGCTCATCCAACTCTCTAAGATGCTTTTGCGGCGATTTGAGGCAAGAGGCCCGCGGCCCTTTTTCGCGCATCATGGTCAATGGCGATCGCGTCGTCGGCCGACGTGAGCGGTGCCATATTACCTGAACGAGTCCAACTCTCGAGAGTCGCCTCGACCAGCCGGGCGATCGCGCCAAAGCGGATCCGCCCGGCGATGAAGGCCGCCACCGCCACCTCGTTCGCGGCATTGAAGACGGTCGTCGCGCCGTGGCCGGCGCGCAGCGAATCGTAGGCCAGCCGCAGGCCGGGGAAGCGCTCGAAATCCGGCGCCTCGAACGTCAATGTGCCGATCTTGGCGAGGTCCAGCCGATCCGAGGGGCCCTTGATGCGTTCCGGCCACCCCAGGCAATGGGCGATCGGGATCCGCATGTCGGGGGCGCCGAGCTGGGCCACGACCGATCGATCCGAGAACTCGACCATGCCGTGGACGATCGACTGCGGATGCACCAGCACGTCGATCTCATCAGGCGACAGCGCGAACAGGTAGGACGCCTCGATCACCTCGAGGCCCTTGTTCATCATCGAGGCCGAATCGATCGTGATCTTCTGGCCCATGCTCCAGTTCGGATGCTTGAGTGCCTGGGCCAAGGTCGCCTGCTCGATGTCGGCGGCAGCCCAGGTGCGGAACGGTCCGCCGGAGGCGGTGATGATCACGCGCACCAGTTCCTCGCGATTGCCGGAAGACAGCGCCTGGAACAGCGCGTTGTGCTCGGAATCGGCCGGCAGGATGCAGGCCCCGGCCTGCGCCGCGCGCTGCATGAAGAAATCGCCGGCACAGACCAGGCATTCCTTGTTGGCGAGCGCGACGGTGGCGCCGCGGTCGACCGCAGCCAGCGCCGGCTTCAGGCCGGCGGCGCCGGACACGGCCGCCATGACCCAGTCGGCGGGACGGGCGGCGGCCTCGATGATGGCGCTCTCCCCTGCTCCGCATTCGATCCCGGTGCCGGCGAGCGCATCGCGCAGCTCATCGAGGCCGGCGGGATCGGCGACCGCCACGAATCGCGGGCTGAACTCGCGGGCGAGCCTGGCCAGGCCCTGGACGTTGCTGTTGCCGGTCAGCGCCTCGACCCGGTAGCGCTCGGGCGCGCCGCGCAACAGGTCCATGGTCGAATCGCCGATCGAACCAGTGGCGCCGAGCACGGTGATGCTGCGCACCGCCGCGAGACCGGCCTTGTTGTTCCGCAATGGCACTGCGCTCATGTTCTCACCAAAAATCTCGACCGGATCAGTAGGACCGGTCACCAAACCAGAAGACCGCGGCCGACACCATCGAGGCCGCCCCGCAGCAAACCCACGATCGCCGCAAAGACGATCGCCGCAACATAGCCGTCCAGGCGGTCCAGTAGGCCGCCATGGCCCGGAATGATGTGACTGGAGTCCTTGACCCCGAAGCGCCGCTTGACGGCGGATTCGAGCAGGTCGCCGAGCTGAGACACCACCGACAGCGCCGCCGCCACCACAACCATCGCCACCAGCCCGCCGGCGCCGGCGAGTGACCAGCCGGCGGAGACCACGAGGCTGGCGGCGAAGCCGCCAATGGCACCGGCCCAGGTCTTGTTCGGGCTGATCCGCGGCGCGAGCTTCGGCCCGCCGATGCCGCGTCCTGCGACATAGCCGCCGATGTCGCTCGCCCACACGACCAGGAAGACCAGCACCAACGCCTGCCATCCGTGCGCGGCGTCGAGCCGCACCAGCACGGAGGCGAGCTCGGCGGCGGAGGCATAGACGAAGCCGGTCGCGACCCAGGCCCGACGCCCAGCAGCGAGCGCCGCGACGAGCAGCAGCCCGAGGCCGAGCACAACGACGGCGAAGTCGACCAGACCGAAGGCACAGCAGATGCCGGCGACCGCAATGGCGAGGGCGCCGGCCGTGCCGACGCTGACGGTACGGACCTCGCCGACCACCATCAGCCATTCGAGATAGAGGCCGGCCGCGACCACCGTGACCAGCACGGTCCACAACACCCCGCCGGCATAGGCTGCCCCGAGCGCCAGCGGCACCAGCACGAGCGCAGCCGCGACCCGCAGCAGCAGATTGTGCTGCCCGGCTTTTGCGGCGTCGTCGACGGCTGCGGTGTCGGGTTTGCTCACGAGGCGGTTTTCGCCACGAGGCCGCCGAAGCGGCGTTCACGCCGACCGAACTCGGCAATCGCGCCTTCGAGCGTGGTCTTGTCGAAGTCGGGCCAATGGACCGAAACGAAGACGAGCTCGCTATAGGCCGCCTGCCACATCAGGAAGTTCGACAGCCGCTGCTCGCCGCTGGTGCGGATGATCAGATCGGGATCGGGAATATCGGGGGCATCGAGATGACGGCCAATCGCATCGGCATCGATCGAGGCCGGATCACGGCGGCCTTCGGCGACCTCACGCGCAAGCCGCTGCGCTGCGCGCGCGATCTCCTGGCGCGAACCGTAATTGAAGGCGACGACCAGCGTGAGCTTGGTGTTGCCTGATGTCAGCTCCTCGGCTTCGCTCAGGAGCGCGCAGATGTCGGGGTCGAGCCCATCGCGCTCGCCGATGACCCGCACGCGCACGCCGTCACGACGCAGGGTGGCGAGATCATTGCGGATGAAACGGCGCAACAGCCCGAACAGGTCGCCGATCTCGGTCGCGGGGCGCGACCAGTTTTCGGACGAGAACGAGAAGATCGTGAGATAGCGGATGCCGAGCTCGTGCGAGGCGCGGACCACGCGGCGCAGCGCGTCGACGCCGCGGCGATGAC
>JBARNF010000132.1:0-1662 GCA_049802835.1 Bradyrhizobium sp. | reverse complement strand
GAGGAAGGCAAGCGCGTCCGCGGCATCAGCGCGCAAGCAATGGCGTTGCTTGCCGCCTATCGCTGGCCGGGCAATGTGCGGCAGCTCGAGAATGCGGTGTTCCGCGCTGTCGTGCTCGCGGATGGTGATGAGATCGGTGTCGACGAGTTCCCGCAGATTGCTTCGCAGGTTTCGTCGGACGTCCTCGCCGTCCAGCCCTTGATCGAGCCCTCACCGGCCATGGTTGCATCATGGCCGGAACCCGAGCGTCCGGTCGCAGGCCCGGCATCCGCGCACTCGCTTCCGCTGACCGACCCGCACGGCGATGTCCGCCCATTGGATGACATCGAACGGGACACCATCCGCTTCGCGATATCGCATTATCGGGGACAGATGTCGGAGGTCGCGCGGCGGCTCCGTATCGGGCGCTCTACCCTCTATCGCAAGCTGGAGGGGTTGGGTCTCGATGAGGAAGTCTCGGCACAATAGGCGAATCGGACGACGCCACCGGCCCAAAATACCGCCGGGGCTATGGGGTTAGCCCCCGGCGTATCCCGTTTTGGCACGGCAAATTTCCCCGACCCCGATCGCGCACCGCCAAGTTTTCGGCCCAATTCCCGGCATAGTGAGGGGCTGGACGGGGAACGGCGCTAACAACTCATTAACCGATCCCGATAACACTCACGGGGTTGCCGTCACGGCAGCCCGAGGGGACGTGACGGCGACGTGGGACGGACTCTTTCACGGAAAGATGCTGTGAACTTGGCCTCGCTACGCGAGCGTTCACTCGTTGTGACTTTGGCGCGCGCGGGCGCCCGCCTGGGTATGGCCGGTCTCTTTATGCTCGGCGCCAACGACGCGCTGCAAAATGCCAGCGCCGAAGGCGACACCCGCACACTCTCTTTCCATCATCTACACACCGGCGAAGACATCACCATCACTTTCAAGCACAACGGGCGCTACGACGACGCCGCGCTGAAGAAGCTCGACTGGTTCATGCGCGACTGGCGCAAGGAACAACAGACCCACATGGATCCGCATTTGTTCGATCTGTTGTGGGAAGCCTATCGCGAAGTCGGCGCCACGCAGCCGATCGACGTCGTCTGCGGCTATCGTTCGCCGGACACCAACGCCATGTTGCGCGCGCGCTCAAGCGGCGTCGCGCAAAACAGCCAGCACATCAATGGCCAGGCGATGGATTTCTTCATTCCCGGTGTGCCGCTGGAGAAAATCCGCGAGATCGGCCTGCGCCTGCAGCGCGGTGGCGTCGGTTTCTATCCGACCTCGGGCTCGCCCTTCGTCCACATGGACACGGGAACGATCCGCCACTGGCCGCGCATGACGCATGACCAGTTGGCCAAGGTTTTCCCAGATGGCCGCACCGTGCACATCCCGTCCGACGGCCAGCCATTGCGCGGCTATGCGCTCGCGCTGGCCGATGTCGAACGGCGCGGTGGCCAGCCTTCGGAGACATCGCTGGAAGCGGCGCGCGAAGCGGGCGTGATCACGGCAAATTTCGAGCCTGGCGCCGCAAAGCCGAAACGTAGCATTTTCGCCCGGCTGTTCGGCAGCCGCAAGGATGCCGACGAGGTGAGCGAGGAGCCGGCGCCCAAACAGGCGCGCACGCCGGTGGCGGTCGCAAGTTTGTCTCCGCCGAAGCCGCACCCGGTCGCGGTTGAACAC
>JBARNF010000131.1:0-4399 GCA_049802835.1 Bradyrhizobium sp. | reverse complement strand
CGCATCGTGAAGGTCTTGGTTTCCAGCTTGATGATCGCCGGGCCGGTGAACTGGTCGTAGCTCAGCCCAGGGCTCGGATCGGCGGCGAAGCTCATGGCCAGCGTTGTCAGCGGCTTCACGAAATAGCTGCGCATCACGGTGAGATCGGCATCGCCGAGCATCGTGACCGACATCGACGTCGAGGCGCTCGGCGTCAGCAGGATGGCGCGCATCCAGGTGGAATCGGTGCCCTTGGCGGCGGAGACGCGGGTCGCCATCGTGATCAGGCGGTCCTGGCCTTGTGCGCCCTTGGTAGCCGCCGCATTGACCTCGGGCGTCGGTGCAGCGCCGCGCGTGGCCTGGCGGGAATTGCGCACTGGGATCGGCGCCGCAGCCCCGACCACATTGGCCCGATCGACCGGTGACGATGCCGGCGGAGCGAAGGCCATGGCCTGCATCAGGCTCGCGTTCTGAGGCTGGTCGATCGCCGACAGCGCGCGGCGCGCCGTGATCGCTGCGACCTGCTCCGGCGTCGCCTGCTTCGGCGTGCCGGGATTGTCACCCCAGAAGCCGCGCGAATTGATGATGTCGGCGACGCTCTGGGGCGCGCCGGTCTGACTCTGGCCGGTGATCGAGCTCGTGGCCTCGGACTTCGCTTCCGACTTGGCTGTCGCCGGCTGCGCGGCCTGCGAATCGGCAGACGCCAGCTGTAGGGCGTTGGCGAACTTGCCGCGGGACGTCGACGGCCTGTTGTCTGCCGTCCGGTCCGCGCTGCGGCTGTCCTTCTCGGACGTCTTGTCGGCGGACTTCGCGACGAGGGCGGCGGTCTGGACAGGCTTGGCGTCGCTCTCCGCCGCTTCCTCGTCATCCTCGCTCGGACGTCCGCGGAACAGTCGCGCAAACAGACTGGACCGGCCCGGCGATGCATCGTCGCGCGTGCCTCGTTTTTCGATCTCGGCTCGGGCCAGCTCGTAGCCCTTCAGCGGGACGCCGTTGCTTGGGACGTGGACGGTCTTGCCGTCCGGGAACACCCGGGCCAGCTGGTCAGCCGTCATCCGCGGCCAGTGGCGGATGTTGCCGGTGTCGAGGTGAACGAAGGGCGAGCCAGAGGTCGGATAGAAGCCGACACCGCCGCGCTGCAGACGAAGACCCGCAAAGCGGATCTGCTCCAGCGGCACGCTGGGAATGTAGAAGTCCATCGCATGCCCCAGCATGTGCTGGCTGTGGCGGGCCACTCCGGTATGCGCGGAGCGGCGGCGCAGCATCGAATTGGTCGCGGGCGAGCGATAGGAGGAGATGATCTGGATCGGCTGCTTGCCATCGACGTCGCGGTAGACTTCCCAGAGAATGTCGAACAGGTGACGGTCCATCACCGTCTCGTCCTGGGTACGCCAGTCGCGCAGGAAATGGTTGAGCCGCTTCAGCGCGTCGTCGTCATAGCGGCCGTCGCGCTTGAAGGTGATCGTCAGATCTTCGCCGGAATGGGTGTGGTGAAAGGCGAGGCTGCGGGTCTCGTTCAACGCCGTCGCGTCATGCACCGATCCCGCTCCGAGCAGCAGGAGCAGCGATGCCAGACCGTACCGGCCTACAGCGTTCCAACCCGCTTTGGGCAGCGAATCAGATCGGCGCGCGAAAACAGACAGCAAGATGCAGCCCACCCGTCGACGAGCGTTTACTCGAATACCCTCTTGCGGCCCGTCCGGCGGAAGAGAGAGGAAACGCTTACCTAAGGCGGGATGGTTAAGGGATACTGACCGACCCGCCCCCCAATTAGGCTTAACATATACTCTTGAGTGTGGCGAAAAAGTGCCATCGAATCGCGGTTATTCATTGTGGTTAACCAAAAACAAAAAGACCTCGCCGACGGTGTCCCGATCGGCGAGGTCTTTGATTTCAAATCGAAATTTCAGGCCGGGGCTAGCCCCTGATCAGCGCGTGAACACCCGCCGCGACGGCCGGCCGACCGGAGCCGGCGGCGTCGGTTGCCCTCCGCCGCCGAACAGGCGTTCGAAGAAGTTCGGCCCGGATGACCCCGACGAGAAGCTGTTGTCGCTGACGTTGACAGCGCTCGGCAGCGGTCCGCGAGGACGCGAATAGTTCGGCTGGGCGTGGGCGACGACGTTCTCGAGATCCTTGCCGCGGTTGTTCTTGAGGATCGAGATCATGGTCGCGTCCCGACCATAGACGTCCTTGCGGAACTGCAGCTTCCCGGCTTCGTCGACGAAGGCCGTCTGGTAGGTGATGTTGACCGGGATCGGCGTCGGGAACTTCAGGTCGATCTCGCTCGAGCCATACATGCTGCGGATGCGCTCAGGCGTGTAGTGCTCGTTCGGCATCGTGATGTTCAGCAGCACTGCCGCATACTGATCCGGATACTGCACGCGCATGCAACCGTGGCTGAAGGCGCGCTCGTCCCGCGCGAACAGGTTCTTGTCCGGCGTGTCGTGCTGATAGACCAGGAACTTGTTGGGGAAGTTGAAGCGGACGCGGCCGAGCGCGTTGGCCTCGCCGGGTGGCTGCGAGATGTGGATCGAGCCGTCCCGCGCGCGCTCCAGACGCAGGCCCATGCGGTCGAGCACGGTCGGATCCTGCTGCAACGCCGGCAGATACTCATTGTAGATGATCGACGGCGGCACGTTCCAGGTCGGGTTGACCGTGATGAACTTCATGGTTTCGCTGAGCAGCGGCGTGGCATGTTGGCCGGGCTTGCCGGTCACGACGCGCGTCGTCCACACCTGGGCGCCCCGCTGCATCACCTTCAGCGTGTAGTCGGGGATGTTGAGGATGACATAGGCGTCGCCAATCGCGGGCGCGCCGAGGTCGCGCGGCAGCCAGCGCCAGCGCTCCATGTTGACGATGACAGTATCGATCTGCTTGTCGCGCTTGGGAGTATTCAGCGCCTTGACGGTGCGATCGTCGAGTACGCCGGTCGGCTTGAGATCGACGCTCTCCTGGAACTTGCGGACGGCGGCGGCGACCTTGGCGTCGTAGCGGATGTCGTCGGCGTTTTCAGTGATGCCGAGCTTGGCGCGCAGCTTCGGCACGCGCGGGTCCGACATCTGCGCCTCGGCTTCGGGCGCATTCTTGCCGCGTGCGGCGGTGTATTTCAGGGCCTCGCCGTCCTCGATGATGATCGGCGCACCGTCGCCGACGCCACGGAGCTCGGCGAGCTTGGCCTTCAGGAGCTTGTAGAGCTTGTGCGGTGGGTTGTAGTTGTCCAGCGCAACGGAGGCGTCCTTCGCGGCTGTGACATTGGCGAGGACCTCGCCGGGATCGATCGGATGCTCGGGGTACTGGATGTCGGCCGACACCTGCGACCAGTGCATGCGCCCGCTCTGCGCCTGCCGTGCATAATCCAGCATGCTCTCGGTGAGCTTGAGATCGGCTTCCGCCAGCGCGTCCGGCGCTGACGCCGCGGCGGCGAAGTCCGGCACCGGATAGTCGGCAGGATTGAGGCCGTCCACTGCTGCCTCCTTGAGGCGAGAGATCACGCCCTTGGCTGCCGCGGTCAGGTTGCCGCTTTGGGTCCAGATCGGCGCGTAGTCGCGGCCGGTGTAGAATTTCTCGACGGCGGCGCGTTCCGACTTACGGTCGAAATAGCGCGTTGCCTTGGTGGCCATCATGTCGCGCAGCCGGTCGGCGACCGGCTGGTCGGCGGCGGGAACGTTGCTGGCGGCCCTGACGGGCTCCTTGCCAAGTTCGGGGGCCGTTGCGGTAGCGGGAGAGCCGGCCGGCGGGGCGGTGACGGCCTTGCCAGCATCGCTCCCGGCCGGCTCGATTGCGGGGGCCGCCGCGGTGTCGGTCGGCTTCGTTGCGCCGTCGGGAGCCTTGCCCGGATTGGGCGAGACGGTGGCTGTCGTGTCGGACTTGAAATCGCTGGCGGTCGGAGGCGGCACGTTGGCCGGCTCAGGCAACGGGATGGCGGCGTCGATGGCGAGTTCGGCGGCGCTGGGGCGGGGCGGGTCGCTCTGGGCCAGAGCCGAGGTCGTCGACACCGCGAGGAAAGTCGCCGCGACAGCCATGAGCACGCGGTCATATCCGCCACGGGTGGTCACACAATCTCGCATCATCTGTTCCTCGGATGATCTGTCCCGTTCGGAACAGGGTCGATAACAAGGTCGATTCCGTCCGCCAGCTTCAGCTCGAGCACCCGTCCGTGAGAATGGGTTACGCCTGCACGCAATGATTCACGCCCAAACGATACTCAAGCCCCATTTCTGCGGCCAGCGCCACACGGGACAACTCACGACAAACTGACTCTTGGGAAACCCCGGCCAAACCGATCGTGCGTTTGTGCCACGCGTTTTTTCCTTTGTCTGTCACCGCAAGGCAACGGTTCAGATGTTCTATTGTTGCGCTGGGTTGCGGCGTTTTTCGGACGGGAGCGGAGCGCAACGATGGTCGCCGCGCCTTGCGCCTC
>JBARNF010000130.1:0-9000 GCA_049802835.1 Bradyrhizobium sp. | reverse complement strand
GAACAGCGGAGGACCATCATGGGCACACTCGTCAGCTTCAAGCGTCCCGACGGCCAGGAGGCCAAGGGCTATCTCGCCAAGGCGGCGCAGGCCGATGCGCCGGGCGTCGTCGTGATCCAGGAATGGTGGGGCCTGCAGGACCAGATCAAGGGAATGTGCGACCGCTTCGCGCTCGCCGGCTTCAACGCGCTGGCGCCGGATCTCTACAAGGGCACGGTGGTGCCCTATCACGACACGGACGCGGCGGGGCGCGAGATGAACTCGCTCGACTTCATGGATGCAACTACGCAGACCGTGCGCGGCGCCGCGCAATATCTGGCGCGCAACGGCGCCAAGGTCGGCCTCACCGGCTTCTGCCTCGGCGGCGCCGTCACCATCATCGGCGCGACCAAAATCGACGAGCTCGCGGCCGGTGTCGTGTTCTACGGCATTCCGCCGGAGCAGGCGGCCAAGCCCGCCGACGTCAAGATCCCGCTGCAGGCCCATTTCGCCAACAAGGACGATTGGTGCACGCCGGCCCTGGTGGATGGCTTCGAGAAGGCGATGAAGGCCGCCGGCAAGTCGCTCGAGCTCTATCGCTACGAGGCCGAGCATGCCTTCGTGAACGAGCAGCGCATGAATGTGCACGATCGCAGGGCCGCCGAGCTCGCCTGGGGCCGCGCCACGGCGTTCTTCCACAAGCATCTGGGCTGACCGGTCTGGCAGCTGCGCCGCGCGGTTCCGTCGATCTCGTCTGATCGCATCGGACGCGTCGTTTTCGGCCGTCCTTCGCGACGCCTGCCGCTGGCGGCCGTCGAGGGCTGAATCAGGGCGATCAAAGGCCCTCATGATCGGGAGTGCCGCGTGCGGCACGTCTCGAACCATGAGGCGGCCTCGCTGTTCGCCATCAGGCATCGCGCGAGCCTGGCAGTCGCCGCAGCGCTGTATCAGGTGAGCCGAAGCGGCTTGAGGATGGTCGGCGCGGAGCGATCGACGTCGTCCGCGGCCGTCTGATCGACCGGCGGCTCAACGCTAATCGGCGCGGAAGCGGAGGTGCGCCTGCGCTTCGTCCTCTTCGCCTGCGCTTCGAGGAAGCAATCGAGCAGCGTCTGCTGCTTCGGAAGCGCGTGCGACACGGAAGGCTGTTTGCCGCGGGCCATGTTAACCAAGGTAATTCAATATGGTTAACCAATCATTGCCACACTATTGCAGATAGACAACAGTGTTGCTCTCGCGTCAGGCCGAGTTATGTAACTTTTTCGGATTTCGGCAACCGATGGTGCGCAAAAATAGGGTGATGCACGCGCGCAACATGAGGTTGTGACGCGCCGCACAGCCATCGGCTGCAGGTTTTCCGGCTCCAGATGCTGCCGCCTTGCCTCGAATCACCGTGGAAATGCGGAACTCTGAGCACTGATCACGTTCGAAAATCGGCCATCGCGTTCGCTGTTCGAACCTCACCTTCTCTGTTTGCATTGCCGAAACAATCTGAGGTAGCGTTCTTCAGTCCTTCTGCCGACGGAGAGAACGGTGGCTATCGCCTTTGCGCTGGCCGGGCTGGGCGGCTTGAACGCCCATGGCGCCGGCTTTCTCGACACCGCCCGCGCCTGGGGTGTCACGCCGGATCTGGTGACCGCGACCTCGGGCCAGATCCTGGTGCTGTCGGCGTGGCTCAGGGGGCTCGACCTGCGTCAGCAGCTGATCTCCTCGGACCGCGCCACCGACCCGGCCTCGCAGGCGCGCACGGTGATGTTCGGCTATCCCGGCGTATTTCGTCCCGCCTTTGCCGAGGCGCTGGCGCGCTTCACGTCCTGGCCGGACTGGCGTGACAGCCCGTTCAACGTCCTCGCCGACCGGCTGCTGCCGGCGCAGCAATACGTGCCGGTGCGCAGCGAGGCCGACTTCGTGCAGGCGGCCGAGACGCTCAACGCGACGCCGATCGGCGTCGTGTTCAACACCTACGATCCGGCGGCGGGCGCCGGCTATCTCTACGGCAACGACGCGGCGCGGTCGCTGCTGCCGTGGGAGAAGTCGATCCCCAACGCCCATGCCGTCAAGGCGCAGCACTCGGCGGCGAAGCGCGACCTGCGCTATGCCTCGGATGTGACGGCCGAACGCGCCATCCGCCCGATCACGCCCGAGGCGATCAAGGCGGCGCTATGGCTGTCGCTGTACGGTTTTGCCAATCTGCCGGACGGCCAGATGGACGGCGCCTATCACCGCGCCTGCATCGTCTCCGAGCTGCACGGCTTCGACCGCATCTACGCCGTCCGCCCGCTCGCCGCCGGCTGGCAGGGCCAGGCACCGCAAAACTGGTTCGAGGTGCAGGACTGGACCTACGAGATGTGGTTCTCGGTCGGCTACAAGGCCGAGGTCGATGCGCTCAAACGCATCAACGATCTGATCGCGAGCGGCGTGATCACCGATCCCAAGTTCAAGAGCGTGGATCTGGTCGAGATCCAGCCGGAGACGCCGGCCGGCTATTTCAACTACTTCGTCGAGCGCGGCGAGGTCTACGACAACGCCGTCGTGGCGACGGAGCTGAAGTTCGCGGAGCGGGGGCTGACGAAGCCGGGCTGACTGTGAGCCAAGGGGCGCCTGCCAGCACACATCTTCGGAGTTTCGGTTCGACCTCTGACGCGACGGCGTCTGCATGCGGATCGCTGGCAGCCATGGGGGTGCGCTGATCGAACGGTTGTCTCTGTTCCGGCATCGCAAGCGCAATCTGAGGTTCCGTCCTCGCGTGGTGTCCTGCCCGAGTTCTGAACGTAGGCCCATCGGGACACGCGGTGCGCGTGCGCCGCCTCATCTGAGTTCCCGACACCACGGCGAGCCGATCGGAGTTCCGCATATGGGGGGATGAATGACAGCGATCTCACAACGGTAATCTTCTGCATTTGCTGCGGAACGGAAACGCGGTTTCTCGCTTATGCCAAGGCCGGTGAACTTTCATGTGGACAGCCGTGGCCGAGAACCGTTTTCATGCGCGTGAGGCAGCGGCAACGCTCCTCAGGATGGCAAGGGTCGTCACCGACCCCCGGGTCGCCGCGAGGCTCGTCGAGGCCGCCGCCGATCTCAAGGAGCAGGCGGGCGAACTGCCTTCGCCCAGCAGTCCGAAGGCTCCGGACGTGCTGACGGAATAGCGAGATCGTTGGTCGCCGGTGGACCGGCATCACGGGTGTCTATTCGATAGACGAGCGCGATCCTAGAAATTCCGGAAAGGGGTGCCTGAGCGGCGACGAACGCATCCGTGCTGGTCCGCGCGGTCGGCAATGTCGTTGCATTGGCGCTGTCGCTGAGAACGAATGGAGACATCGAGGTCTTGATGGAGGCTGAGGAGCTTGATCGGGTCATCGATGTGCTCCAGAAAGCCCGCTCGGCTATCGCAGTCAGCGAAGCGGCACCGTAGCTCGGCCCACGAGGAATTAGGGGACTCACGGCCGTCGATGTCAGGCTCGATCCTTCATCTTGTCTTCAACTCGTCTGCAGCGGGCACGTTGCGCCAGGCACTCGGGCAAGCCGGCCGCGACGAACGCGTGATCGGTTTTCCTGACAGCCTGAGCTTCGGCCCGATCGATCCGCCCGATCCGGCGCTGCGAACCGCTTGGATGGACGAGGAATTGGAAGTCTCAGGCTGGGATGAGGTGGGTCGCAAGACGACGGCATTCTGGGACGAGGCGCTATCTTGCACGAGCCGGCGGATCGCCTGGCTCACGCGGCGGTCGACCCAGGAATATGCCGGTTTCCTCGAATTCCTGGGGCGGCTCGGCGACGAGCCGATCGAGATCGTCGATCTCACCGATGCGTTGGTGAGGGCAGGGGGCCATGGCGCGCCCAACCCGCACCGGGTGTTCACCTTGGCCGAGCTGCCGCCCGCGACCATCAGCGACAATCATCTTTGGAATTTTCGGCAGGACCTGACGCCAGACATGCGCGATTCCTGCCGCGAACAATGGGCGCGCCTCAAGGCGGAGAACGCGCCTTTGCGGATTCTCCGCGATGGCGAGCTCGTCTCAGCCCCGATCACGCATTTCGATCCCGTGCTGCTGTCCTGCGCCACCACCAAATGGAAGAAGGCCGCGAGGATCATCGGCGAGGCGCTCTGCGAAACCTGGACCGAGGGGATGCAGACCGGGGACCTGCTTCTGATCGCGCGAGCCCGCGCGCTCGTCGCCGCAGGCCGTCTGGCGTGTCGTGGCGACGTGCTCGACATTCATCGCAGCGAATTGCGATTGCCGGTCCGGTGAGATCGCGAGATGTCTCGGCCGAACCTGTGGTGACTGCCGCCTGCTTTCTTGTTGCAGGCGGGCCATGGGGGCGGTGAGCTCCCGGCCTTCCCTGCGCCCTCGGCTTTGAAGAGGGCGGTTTCGATGATCATCACTCGGGCATGTCATGTCGCGAGAATGCTGCCGCGTATTCAGTCGTCATCCCCGTCTCCGGGTCTCTCCTTCGGCTCGAAGGACAGGCTCCAGGGGGAATCCAGTGCGCCGCGTCTTCTCCGCAGGAGGTCTTACCGCTTTCGAGACAGCGCGATGGTCGTCAATGCGCCCTCTCCCCTTGCGGGAGAGGGCATGTATGACCGGTCGGCAAACTCGATTGGGTGAGGGGTATGCCTGCACGCGCGTTGTTCGCGGTGGGATACCCCTCACCCAACCGAGGGCGTGAATGGTCCGGAGATGCCCTCTCCCGCAAGGGGAGAGGGCGCTGTATCGCGCAGGCGCTCGCAGGTTTTGCTGAGGTCGATCCTCTGGCGCATCCCACCACCTCCGACTGTGGCGCCGCCGCCCTTGACCACGGCCCGGTGCCGTGGTGTGGTCCGGCCCATGAGCACCCCCGTCCGTCCAGCCCGTCTCTGGTGGCGCACCTTGTAAGAGGTGGCCGGTGCGATTTGTCTGACAATCAATCGCCAAGGGGCCGCCACGCAGCGGCGGCTTCCGGTTGGTCCTGTGTGGCGTTTCCTCGGCAAGTTTCGTAAGAGGACGACATGAACAGGACCGTTTTCGCCCTGCCGGCGCTCAGCGACTACCGCACCCGTGGCGGGCTTTCGATCACGCGCGCCGCCGAACAGTTTTCCGGCGGCGCCAGCCGGCTCGACGACCTGATCGATCTGCTCGACCGCCGCCGCGGCGTGGTTTTGTCGTCGGGCACCACCGTGCCCGGCCGCTACGACAGCTTTGACCTCGGCTTCGCCGACCCGCCGCTGGTGCTGGAGACCAAGGGCACCAATTTCACCCTGCAGGCGCTGAACCGTCGCGGCGAGGTGCTGATCGCCTTCCTCAAGGACACGCTGCGCGAGCCCTGCGTCGTCATCACCGAGGCCTCGCCGGCGCGGCTGGCCGGTCACATCGTTCGCGGCCCCGCGCCGGTCGAGGAGGACCAGCGCACGCGGCGCGCCAGCGTGATGTCGCTGGTGCGGGCGCTGATCGCGGCGTTGTCGGCCAATGACGATCCGCTGCTCGGCCTGTTCGGCGCCTTCGCCTACGACCTCGTGTTCCAGATCGAGGATCTCGTCGAGCGGCGCCCGCGCGAGAAAGACCAGCGCGACATCGTGCTCTACGTGCCCGATCGCCTCTTGGCCTATGACCGCGCCACCGGCCGCGGCGTGGTGCTCACTTATGATTTTGCCTGGAGCGGCCAGTCGACCTCAGGTTTGCCGCGCGACACCGACGCCAGCATCTACCTGAAGGAGCCGCGCCAGGGTTTTGCCGACCACGCTCCCGGCGAGTACCAGGCGACGGTCGAGAAGGCCCGCGCGGCGTTCGCCCGCGGCGACCTGTTCGAGGCGGTGCCCGGACAGCTGTTTGCCGAGCCGTGCGAGCGCTCCCCGGCGGAAGTGTTCCAGCGGCTGTGCCGGATCAACCCGTCGCCCTATGGCGCGCTGATGAATCTCGGCGACGGCGAGTTCCTGGTGTCGGCCTCGCCTGAGATGTTTGTCCGTTCCGATGGCCGGCGGGTCGAGACCTGCCCGATCTCCGGGACCATTGCGCGCGGCCGCGACGCCATCGGCGACGCCGAGCAGATCCGTCAGCTGCTGAACTCGGAGAAGGACGAGTTCGAGCTCAACATGTGCACCGATGTCGATCGCAACGACAAGGCGCGCATCTGTGTCCCCGGCACGATCAAGGTGCTGGCGCGCCGGCAGATCGAGACCTACTCGAAACTGTTTCACACCGTCGACCACGTCGAGGGCATGCTGCGTCCGGGCTTCGACGCGCTCGACGCGTTCCTGACCCACGCCTGGGCGGTGACCGTGACCGGCGCGCCGAAACTGTGGGCGATGCAGTTCGTCGAGGACAACGAGCGCTCGCCGCGGCGCTGGTATGCCGGGGCCATCGGCGCGGTCAATTTCGACGGCTCGATCAACACCGGCCTCACCATCCGCACCATCCGCATGAAGGACGGGCTCGCCGAGGTCCGCGTCGGCGCCACCTGCCTGTTCGATTCAGATCCCGCGGCCGAGGATCGCGAATGCCAGGTCAAGGCGGCGGCGCTGTTCCAGGCGTTGCGCGGCGATCCGCCGAAGCCACTGTCGTCGACCGCGCCGGACGCCACCGGCTCCGGCAAGAACGTGCTGCTGATCGACCACGACGATTCGTTCGTGCACATGCTGGCCGATTATTTCCGCCAGGTCGGCGCCAACGTCACCGTGGTGCGTTATATCCATGCGCTGAAGATGCTGGCCGAGCGCAACTGGGACCTCATCGTCTTGTCGCCGGGGCCGGGCCGTCCGGAAGACTTCAAGATCTCCACGACCATCGATGCGGCGCTTCAGAAGAAGCTGCCGATCTTCGGGGTCTGCCTGGGTGTGCAGGCGATGGGCGAGTATTTCGGCGGCCGCCTCGGCCAGCTCGGCCATCCCGCACATGGCCGGCCGTCGCGGGTTCAGGTGCGTGGCGGGCGCCTGATGAAGGGGTTGCCGAACGAGATCGTCATCGGCCGCTATCATTCGCTGTTCGTCGAGCGTGATGGCATGCCCGATGTGCTGACGGTCACGGCGGCGACCGAGGATGGCGTGGCGATGGCGATCGAGCACAAGACGCTGCCGGTCGGCGGCGTGCAGTTTCACCCGGAGTCGCTGATGTCGCTCGGCGATGCCGTGGGGTTGAGGATCGTAGAGAATGCGTTCCGGCTCAGCGAGCCGGTCGGTTGACGAATCCCGTCATTGCGAGGCGCGGAGCGACGAAGCAATCCAGTCTTTCTGCAGCTTCTGGATTGCTTCGCTTCACTCGCAATGACGACAAACAAATTGAGTGGATGAGAGCACGATGACGTTCGATCTGGACATCAAGAACACGGTCCGTACCATTCCGGACTATCCGAAGCCGGGCGTCCTGTTCCGGGACATCACGACGTTGCTGGCGGACGCCCGTGCGTTCCGCCGCGCGGTGGATGAGCTGGTGCATCCCTGGGCCGGCTCGAAGATCGACAAGGTCGCGGGCATCGAGGCGCGCGGCTTCATCCTTGGCGGCGCGGTGGCGCACCAGCTCTCGGCCGGATTCGTGCCGATCCGCAAGAAGGGCAAGCTGCCGCACAAGACGGTCAGCATGTCCTACGCGCTGGAATACGGCACCGACGAGATGGAGATGCATGTCGACGCGGTGCAGCCGGGCGAGCGGGTGATCCTGGTCGACGACCTCATCGCCACCGGCGGCACGGCGGAAGGCGCGGTCAAGCTGTTGCGGCAGATCGGCGCCACGGTGGTCGCGGCCTGTTTCATCATCGACCTGCCGGATCTCGGCGGCGCCGCCAAGCTGCGTGCGCTGGACGTGCCCGTGCGCACGCTGATTGCGTTCGAGGGGCATTGAGGCGAGGCCGCAGCGAGCCTCACGACCGCTGCATCAGGAGCTCCGTTTCGATCTCGCGCAGCGAGTAATAGTTGCGCCGGATCCACTGATAGAGCTCCGTCGACGGATCCTTTTCCTGGCGCAGATAGCCGGTGAAGGAGAACGAGTACCGTTCGATATAGGTTTTCAGGAAGTTGGGCAGGGCGGCGATGCGCAGGTGCTTGGCGCGGCTGTAGACCGGCGGAAGGTCGTTGCGCAGCACGTGGTCGTTCTCGACCACGATCAGCTGGGGCCGCGGGATCTGGCGCCGCAGGGCGTCATAGGCGCGGGTCGAGACCCGGTCGCCCTCGGCGCAGTACAGCACGATCGGGACCACGTTCCGCCGCGAGGCCTCCTTCAAAAAGCCGATCTCCTCGGACATCTTGAAGAACTCGTCGAACGAGTAGTAGCCAAGGTCTATCACCTTGGCGATGCCGTCATTGAGGATCACGCGATCCATCAGCTGGATCTTGCCGTAGGTGTCCTCGATCGACGCGGTTTCCGTGATCTGCGGCAGGAAGTCGAGCAGCGACGGCTCGCGCAAGGTGACGTCGAAGGCGAGCACCTGGCCGTTCTTCAGCAGCAGGAACTCGCTCAGCACCCGCGCAAGCAGCGTCTTCCCGGACTGCGGCCGGGGCGAGCAGACGATGTAGACGGGCGTCGCGGGCATCAGACCTATATCAGGTCAAACGCGGCGGCGATAAAGTCCCATCATTCACGGAGGTGCTATTTTTCCCCGGTCGGACGCGGCGCCGCCGGCTTGGTCGACCCGACGATGTCGGTCAGCTTGATGCGGTCGAACTCGCTCCAGACGTTGGCGAGCCAATGCCGGACATAGCCGCGCAGCACGAAGGAGTAGTTGGCGGCCTCGTCGTGGGGACCCTTGTTGGCGACGAATTTCAGGAACGGGACCGAGGCGACCTCGACCTGCTCGAACGCCATTTCGTTGAGCTTGGGGATGGTCAGCTCGGTCGCATCCTTGATGCGGTGAAAGTAGGAATTGTAGGTCGCCTGGTCCCACTCGAAGAAGCTGGTGTTGTTGATGAAGTTCTTCACCAGGAAGTACTTCGCGCCGACCATGTAGTTCGCGGTCTCGGCGATCTCGTCGAGCGAGGCGATCGACGAGCCCAGGATGTGGAATACCGCGAAGGTGATCTGGCCGGAGCGGGCGGCATCGAGGAAGCCGATGTCGCGCAGC
>JBARNF010000129.1:0-13522 GCA_049802835.1 Bradyrhizobium sp. | reverse complement strand
CTTGACCATCGATTGGGTGTGTTTCTATATTGACCTCGCTCGAGGTCAATCCTTGAACAAGGTATCAACCCCGATTGCTGTTTGAAGAGATGGCGCGCATACGCTCGACACGGCGCTTATCATGGCCGCCGACACAATCGCCGGTTACATCACTGGCCTGCTTGATGGGAAGGAGTTCATGCAGACCGCATATGCGATCGATCGCGACTCGCGGAAGGCGGCGCTGGCCCGATTCTTTCGCAAAGCTGCTGGCGACGAAGATCAGGGGCGTAAGGAGGACCAACGCCTGGCCGCATAACGGCCGTGACAGGCGGTGGTATCGAACAAAGCGGATCAGCATTATGGCCTTCAAAGCCTTCGAAAACATTCTGCAGCCAGACGCTCGCTTCGCCGATCTCTGCGTCGTCGAAAACGGCATGGCCCGCCGAATGACGCTCGCGGACCATCATGGGGCGCTGGCCGACATCAGTCTCTCAGGCGCCGCACCCGCTGACGTGGCGGCGGCTTTCGATCGTGCTCGAAACACGATCGTCTACGCCTTCTTTGACTACGATCTCTTCTTGGTCGGGGAGGTGCAGGCATTCGGGGCTTTTGAGCTGGCGCTTAAACATCGGCTCAACGGTCACGGCGGCGCGGCTCGCGGGACGCTGCGCAATCTTGTCGACAGGGCGAGGAAGGCTGGCATCCTACCCGCGCTCATGCCCGGTCCTACAGCGGTCTCCGACCCCATTGAGGCTTTGATCGCGTTACGAAATGGATTGTCTCATGGCACGTCCGACATTCACTTGCCGGGAATGGCGCTTGAGGTCTTAGCTGCCTGCGCTTCATGGATCGATCATGCATTTCCGGCGTAGCTCTGACCGGCGCTACGCTGATCGAAGGTCCTCGCCTCGAACGGCTCGCACAAACTCATCGCGAGTGAGCGCGCAGAGGGCAAATTCGCCGCGCTTCAAAGGGCCCCCAAGGCGGGACGTTGCACCGGGGCCGGCGAGGTAGAAAATGTATGGACCCGCATTGAAGAAGACGTGGGCAGCGGCGCGCTTCCACTTCTCAATGAACTGTTTGTTTGGTCCGATCCACCGCATGATCGCGAATTCCTTGCCGTCGAGATTGACGACACGGGATTTTAAATCGAGCGACATGCTGAAGTAGGTCCCCAGGAACGAGTTTTCGCTATGGATGTGGATTAGCCAGAACATCCGATGCTCGCGCCGATAGAAGGCTTCTCGCGCGTTGCGTTCGTCCTCGCTAATCGAGGAGTGCTGCAGCTCCAGCACGGTGGCCATAGGGGTGCCGCTGCCCACCAGGACGTCAGCGCGATGAAGCTCCCCCGTCATCAGATCGCGCAAACCGATCTCGCGGCACGACATGTCGAACAGTTCTTTCCAACCGAGATGCCAGGGCCCCTCGGGCTCGCTCCAGGGGTCGCAATCGCCGGCCTTATGCCGCCAGTGGGGCATGTTCTCGACCGGCATGACAGCGGTGAGCAGACCGCCGCAGTCGCGGCAAGTCGTGCGCTCCCCCTTTGCGATGGGCGCGCGCTTCTGGTTGCCGACCCAAGCATAGAGCATGGCTATCGCTCTCCGTTACGCATCGGCCTGCGGCCAGCGCAGTTTTCCGCGGCCGACGCGCAAGGCTTCCACCAGCCTGCTGTTGCCGGCCAATCTACCCGAGAAAAGGCTGGGCTTGGGATCGACAGCCGGCTTCTTGAACGCGGCGACCCGCTGGTAGTCGGGCGTCGCCAGCCAGGTACGCCCGTTCCCTTCGTCGGTGACGATCCGATAGAGGCCGGCAGGCGGGGCGGCCGCGATGTCGAGCAGGCGCTTATAGTGTTCCACCGACCACTTCTGGATGCCGCCGCTGAGGGCTTCCGTGCGGAAGCGAGCCCACAGCGCAGCGGTGTCGGGCGTGGGCCAGTCGCCGGCGTCGGTGTAGGCCGTGATCTCGTCGGATTCGAGCCAGGCCCGCATCTCGGCGGGCGTGACGAAGACAGGCTTGGCATCCTCGATCGCCGCCATGGCCGCCCGCCGTGACGGAAGGCCCGCACGGATCAGCATCGACATCATGAATTGCGGGACGCCGGTTTCGACCGCCGCTGCGGCGCCGCCCGCCACCGTCTCTGGCGACCAGCCGAGGGACATGCGGCGTGTGCGGACAGCTTCCAACGCCCAGACCAAACGATAGGTGAAAGCGTCTTCGACAGCCCGCATGTTCTGCGGTCCGATCTTGGCGACGCCCTCGCCCGACACCCAACTGCGCAGGATGGCCTTCCAATTCGCCGGCAGCGTGTTCGCCTTGTCGGGGATGAAGGGCCGCATAAACAGCAGGCGCTCCCCGAGGCCGCCAAGCGCATCGACGAGTTCGTCGATATCTCCGCTCAGCGCCGCTTCGTCAGCCCGGTCGAGGAGTTGGGCCAGCTCGCCGGCCATGGCGTCGATGGTAAGACCAGCTTCAAGCCCGACTCCCATGGCAAAATGTCCCCGCCGCGCCTGCGCCGTGGTGCTCTTCCAGATGAGATCGGCTCGCGCCTCAAACACCTTCTTGTGCAACGGAGCGACGTCCTCGTCCTCGCGGGCGATCTGGCGGGCCCAGAGCGATCCCTTTAGCGCCTCGTCCAAGAGCTTCGGTAGGTCGGTGCGATCAGAGTCGAGTGCTTCAATCAGGCCGAACACGGTCGCATCGAGACGCTCGACGATTTGCGAAAGCGGCTCCTCATCGATGGTTTCCTCTTCGTCATCGCCGCCGTCTTCATCGTCGTCGCCATCGACCTCGTATTCCACGCCAGCGGCTAGCCGCTCGGCGACTGCGGCTTCTTCCTCGGGCGATCTCCAGGCTTCACGGGCATTGGCGAGATATTCCCAGGCATCATCGCGATCCAGGACACCTTCGCGGGACAGGCGCTCAAGGATCTCGGCGACGATCTGGATGAGGCCACTCTTTAGCGTGCGGGCCTTGGCGGAGGCGACCAGCTTTCGCCACTCCTTCTTTCGCCAATCGATCTTATCGAACATGACATGGACGATGAGGCCTTCGACGTCCACGAAGGCGCGGCCGGCGCGGCCGGCGACGTTCGCGAACTCCTCGCCTTTGATCTTCTCGGACGCCCGATACAGCGCTGGCACCAACAGGACGGCGGCGTTGAGGTTGAGGCCCTGCGACAGCGTCGGCGACGCGACGATGACCTTCAGGACACCGTCGGACAGAAGGGCTTCCAGTTCACGCAAGAACGGGCTTGGCAGCCGGCCGTGGTGGATGGCGACGCCTGCCTTCAGGCAAGCGACAGCGGGATGGTCCTCGCCCAACCATTCTTTGCCCACCTCCAGGGCGCGCGCGATCGACGCTTCGCCTTCCAGCAGCGAAGCCAGATAGCCACGCCTGCAGAGGTCCACGACCTGCTTGCCGTAGCTCTCGACCCAATTCGCTTGGGTGGAGAAGATCAGGGTTCGCTTGCCCTGGCCTGCGAATTCCCATGCCGCGAACAAGGCGAGGTGCGAGTTTTTGCGCGGATAGGGCTTCTTCTCCTTCCCACGTGCTGGCTTCTGCACGACGAATTTGTCGAGGAAGGGACCGTCGTCGTCCAGGTCGAGCCGGAGCAACGCGTCCTTGCCTCGCCAGGTGAGCGCGCCAAACCGCTGTCGCGTCGGGCGCCAGTCGGAAAGCACCGGCTCGCCCGGTTCGTCCGAGCGTATCCAGGCGGTGAGATCATCCAGTTCGTCGCCGCTCGGCAGGATGGCGGAGAGGCAAACGATCCGGCGTTCGCTCGCGTCCGCGCGCCGAAGTAGGCGCTGCACGAGCGTCTCGTAGCGGATTTCGCGCTCGCTCGGGCCGATCATGTGGCCTTCGTCGAGGACGATCAGGCCGACATCATCGATCAGCGACGGGTCGCTTCGCAGCGCAAAGTCGAGTTTCTCGGGTGTCGCGATGATAATCTCGCGGGTGCGCAAGGCGTCTTCATCACCAGCCGACAGGCCGCTGGCGCCGTAAAGGGATGAGACGCTGAAGCCGAGGGGTGCGAAGGTTCTTCTGAAGGATCGCTCGGTCTGCGCCGACAGAGCGCGCAGCGGCGTGACAATCAGCACCCGGCGCGCCGACGACAGCGTCATCAGCGCGGCGATCTCGGCCACCCGCGTCTTGCCGGCGCTGGTCGGTAGGGCGACGACCAGATCGTCGGTGACATCCGTGGAACGCTGGGCCGCTTCGCGCTGCGATGGCCATAGCTCCACCTCGGAAGTTTTTCTAGCGTAGAGCGAGGAGATGAAGAGCCGACGCAGGTCGGGGTATTTTCCCTCCGTCCCCGTTGGCGGCTCCGTCGGCAGATTCTGGTGCAGCGAGTGCTGCCAGAGGTCGTCGATCAGGTGCTGGCAGAGGTTCGACATCCACCACAGCGGCACATTCTCCGCATTGTCCGCCAAGCTGACCGCTGTGGCGAGCAACGCGCGTGCGCTATCGATCGGCTCGGGCTCGCCCGTCTCGAGCGCGAAATCAAAATGCGCTAGGGCCCGGCAGATCGTCGTATTGAGGATGGTCGACAGCACCTCGTCGACGTCAGGCTCTTCGCCACGTAGCGCCGCGGCGATCTGCTCATCACCATGAGCCCCATCGTCCAACCAACTGCGAACGAAGCCACGCAACTGACCGAGATCGCGCAGGATCAGGTGTCGAATCGCCACTTCGCCCGGTGACGCATTGAGGTCATCCGCAGTCTCGTTGAAGAGCGAATAGGCGACGGCTGAGAAGCCAGCGAGGTGATAGACGGCGGCCGCGATGGTGCGACGGAAGCCGCGGTCAGGCGATTCTGGATCGCCATTGCGCACCAGCGCTTCGAAGGCGTTGGCGGCGCGCTCGAACGCCTTGCTGGTCAGATCCGAAGCGCCAGCTTGAGCACGCAGGGCCATTGCGCCCCGCAACAGCGCGAAGCCATGTTCGGCGAGATCGGTTTCGATTGTCGCGCCGAGGGGCGGCGCATTCGGCGGCAGGACGCCCTCCTCGCGCATCAGCGACCAAGCTGCGCCGCGATAGAGGAGGCGCCCAAGGATACCATCGACGGTCGCGGTCGCCAGGAACGCGGTCAATTCGTCAATCGTTTCCAAGGTCTTCCGCCTCCTGGTACATGGCCGCGATGAAGTCCTGGTGGTCTTCGACGTGAATGTTCACGACGTAGTGGTCACGATTGGTCCCCGTGCCGTCGAGGTCCTCCTTCAGTGAAGCGTGGGGTCCGTTGCCCGACACGGTGAAGAGCATGTGGTCGATGCGGTCGGCGCGAAGAGACTTCAGGCCCACTTCGTCACGGAGGTTGCGGCCCAGCACGTTGTCGTCCGGATCGGTGCTCTCCAACAGGCGGTTGGCGACGAACAGCAGGGAGTCGGGCGTGCAACGGCCACTATCGCGGTTTAGCACCTTGCGGGCGCTCGTGACGGTGGCTTTGCCGAGTACCTTGTTGCTCTTGGCTTCGCCTTTTAGAAGCCAGAGCTTTTCGCCGGCCTCATCGTACCCGGCGCCGATGAAGTCGTCGCCGCGCATGGCCATGTTGCGGCCGTCCTTATAGCGGAGACGGCGCACGGGCACGCGCAGACCGATCTCTTCCTCGACTAGCTCCGTCGCGAGAATCTCGCCGAGATCGCCGGAGCGGCCTTTGGCGCTTTGAGGCATCGCCTCACTGAGAATCGCAGCTGCGACCTTGTATCCGAGCCGCTCCACATCTTCGGCAATACGTTCGAGTCGGTCATAATGCGAGCGGATGGTCTCGGCGAGATCATCGCGAATCTCCTCGCGTCCGCCGTCCTTTTCGGCATACGTCCAATAGCGCTTCCGCTTGTTTTCTTCTTTCGTAGCGTCGCACCACTTCTTATAAAGCCCCACACCGCGCTCCCTTGCCAATTAGATAAGACTCATTCATCTCTCCAATCGGACCCGCAGCCTGCGGGCGCGCTCGCGGAAGGCGGCTTCGCCGCCCTCCAAAATGTCACACACCGCCTTGCGGATTTCTGCGCTCTCAAGACCGCCCGACGCGTAGGTAATCGGCGGCAGACCGCCCGAAGGATGCGGGCCAGCCGATGCGACGATGATCTGGTCCGCATCGGTGTTGATGACCAGGTTGGCGTTGTGCGTCACCATGATCACCTGGCGCTTCGCCTTGGCCGCAACGAAGAGGGCCACCAACTCGTCGAACACGGACTTTGGATCAAGGTTTTCCTCGGGCTGGTCGATGATCAATGGTCGATCGTCTGAATCGTCGAGAGCGAGGTAGAGCAGCAGCAGCACGATCCCGCGCGTGCCGGGTGACAGCTTGCGGATGTCGACACCGTCGTAGGAGATCTCGTACCGGACCGTGATGTGATCGGTGCCGAAAAGCCAATGCGCGAACCGTTTCGACCAGGCCCGGAATTCGGCCTGCTGTGTGGGCGCAAAGGGTGCGTGAGACAGCAGATCTCTCAGGTATCTTGCCATGAATGCAGTCATGGCCGCCTGAACCTCGACCGCCGAGTCCGTTTCCCAGGCCGGCTTGAGCGCTTCAGTGGCGACCGCGATTAGGGAGCCCCGTCCGTAAAATGGGCCGGTCTTGCGCCGATCTAGGAGTTCCTCTTCCGCAACCGAACCCCATGCTCGAACGTCGGCGATTCTGCGAACCGCGAAGCTGAGCTTCTTCAGCGTGCCCGACGATGCCGCAAGCCGCGCCATCAGCGGGGCGTAGAGGCCGGCCAGCGCGTTCTGTTCGTTGATGATCGCCTCGAATACCCGGCCATAGGTATCGTCACGCTCGGTCTGAAGATCTTTCCGGCGGACCGCCGCGCCTTGCGCATCCGTGAGCCGGGTTTCGAGGGTCTGGAGCGCGGAGTTCTCCTGAGCGATGCGGGCGGTCAGCGCTGCGTATTGATCGCGGACGACCTTATCGGCGCTGAACAGCGCCTCAAGGCGCGTCATTTCGGCGGCAATCGGCGCGAGCGGAAGCGCGGAAAGATCGGCAGTGTCCGGAATCAGGGCGACGTTCGGGGCACCGGGCGGCGGCGGAACGCCGTTGAGCTTCCGGACCTCGCCATCGGCCCATGCTACGTAGGCTGTCAGGCTCTTGTCGACGTCGCCCTTGTAAATCAGCAAGAACTCGTCCCATTGCTGGTCGCTCATGCCGCTGGCGCCGTGTCGAGCCCGAGCTTGGCGCAGCATCTCCGGCGCGCCGGTGGCGCGCACGCTGCGGACCTCGTCCTGCAGGGCAACGAAGGTGCGGCGCTGATTGCCGAAGGACTGGATCTTGTTGCGGAGCTTCTGGGCCGCCTCGCTGAGCCGCGTGTGGCGGGTGACCTGCGCCTCGGTGCCCTTGACGACGAGCTTGGCGCGATCGGCTGTGTAGTCCGCGATCAGCTTCTTCTTCTGCCCGACTTGGGTGGTCAGCGTAGCGACAAGGCTTTCTTTCTCAAACTCAGTGGCGATGCGGTCCGAGATGTCCGCGATCGCCTCGGCCTCACGCTCGCGCGCCTGCTGGAACCGCGAGGTCTGCTGGTCGCGCAGCTCGGTGAAATCGAGCGCCCATTCACGATCGTCCTGGGAATGCGACTCGAAGATCACGCGCTCGATCTCGTCAACCAAGCCGTCGGAGACGCCCTTGGCCGAGCAAAGCTCCTCGACGAATTGCTGGGAGAGATACCGGGCGCGCGGAAAGGTCATATGGCCGTTGGCGTCGCTGCCATCGAGGGCGCGCGTGACCGTCGCGCCCCCGCCCCAGGTGAGCGTCGTCGATGCGTCGCCGATCAACCTGCGCGCCCGGGCCAGGAACGATGGGCTGATGTTCTCATCTGCGTTCCAGCCGGACGGCGAAATCGCGTCGCAGCCGGCCGCGATCACGTCGGCCAGGGCTGTCTTCCCCGATCCGCGCGCGCCGATGATGGCGACGAGACCATGATTGAGGGGGATGTCGGGCGTCGTGGCCCAATCTGCATTGCCGATCCGGACGTGCGATATGACCTGTGATGGCATCGCCGAGCCCGGCGGCTGCTCGCCGACATAGGCGCGCCCCTCGGGATCGATGCACGCCTGGCGGAGCGCGTCGAATTCGAGCCCGCCCTTGATCCACGAGAAGCGATTTCCGAATGGCGTCGCCACGTCGTCGAGCTTGTGCGCGTCGCTCCCGTGCAGACAGGGCTTCAGCCCGCCATAACGGGCGCGGATTTCGTCGGGCCCGAGGTCTTTCTGACCCAACCAGAACTCACGCTGCGCCGGGCTGCCGGCGAAGATCACATGGGCGAAGCCTTCGATCTCGCGTCGGATCGTCTGATCGGCGGCCTCCCGCACGCCCGACGTGCCGTCCGTCGCGCCGCCGGCCACCGCAATCAGGATGTTCTTCTTCGCCCAACCGCTTTCGGAGAACACCTCGCGGAGCTTCTGAAAATTGACCTTGAACTGGTTGGCGCCATAGGCCAGCGCGGCCCGCTCGTCCGCAATGTTGGGATCGGCCTTCTTGCCGAGCCGGATGAGATCGGCCCGCGTGCAATCGAAACGATCCTGCATGACGTTGAACTGTAGGCGCGATAACAGACGCCGCAGCTCGTCGAGATGCTGCGGGTCCTCGGGGCTGACGAACAGGTGGAGATTGACAAAGCCCCCTTTCGCCGTCGCAACGTCGAGCCGGAGTTCCACATTGGGAAAGACCAGCTTGGCGCTAGGCAGACGGCCGGCCGCCTTGCGCCGCAGCACCTCCTCGTAAGTTTCGGTCACGTAGTAGTCCGTGACCACGATGGCCTCGATGACCGGCGTGGCCTGCTCAAGCGCGGTCAGATAATCGCCCCAAGCGTTCGGGCCGCTGAACTGATTGTTCATGACCGTGCCCGGCGCGTGGATATGCGGTTCCCATCTCCGCCATTCTGACCCTCTGCTGAGCATCGTTTTCCCTTTCCCGGCGGCTATCTTGATTTGTCCGCCTTGTTCGTCCGCGGCGCTCCATTCCAAAGACTCGACAATGGCGCCGCCGCCAGCCTGTCGCCGAACGGCACGACGTCGGCGCTGTCGTAAAGGACGACGCCAAAGGCAAAGCGGTCTCCGCAAGCCTCGGCCAAGGCCCGCAGGCCGCCGAAATCACCGGCTTTGACCGTCGCGCTCGCCTTGACCTCGATGCCTGCGATCATCCCGTCATCGCGTTCCAGCACGATGTCCACCTCGCGCCCGTTCCGATCCCGAAAATGGTGAGGCGTCAGCCGCAGGTCCGAGGCCGTCATCAGCTTCAGAACCTCCGCGAACACGAAGCTTTCGAGCAGCGCGCCGAACGTGCCGCGATCCGCCTTGACCCTGTCGAAGGAAAGACCGCGCACAGTCGCTAGCAGGCCGGAATCGAGGAAGTGCAGCTTCGGAGTCTTCACGATGCGCTTCAGGGCATTGGTGAACCACGGTTGCACCGTCGCGATCAGGAACACCTGCTCAAGCAGCCCGACATAACGCTGCCCCGTCTTGTGGCTGACGTTGATGCCGGCGCCGAACTGCGAATAGTTGACCAACTGGCCGGAGTGCTCGGCCAACAGCCTTACGAATTTCGGGAGTTCGGTCAGCTTCTCGACGTCAGCAATATCCCGCAGATCGCGCGTCAGCACCGACGTGAGATAGGACCTCGACCAGTCCTGCCGCCGGCGCTCGCTGTCGCGACTGATCGCTTCGGGGAAACCGCCGAGCAGGACAAGCTGAGCAAGATCGTCGCCAAGGATTGCCTCCCGCTGGCTCCGGAGCTTTCCTGCGAAGAGATGCTCCAGGAAAGTAGGCGTCCGGCCTTCGACCTCAGCCCTTGCGAGCGGCAGCATCTGGATGGTCTCCATCCGGCCGGCCAGGCTGTCGGCGACTCGCGGCAAAGTCAGGACATTCGCCGAGCCGGTGAGCAGGAAGCGACCCGCCCGATAGTCCTCATCGACGGTCTTCTTGATGGCCAGCAGCAGATCAGGCGCGCGCTGGATTTCGTCGATAATGGCCCGATCGAGGCCGCGGATGAAGCCGGCGGGATCGGACTGGGCGGCCTCAAGGACCGTTTGATCGTCGAGCGTGATATAGGTCCGCCCGGCTTCTCCCATTTTTCGGACGAGCGTGGTCTTGCCGGCACGGCGCGGGCCTACGATCAGGACCACCGGCGTATCAGAAAGGGCTTCCTCCGCCCGTCGCTCCACAAACCGCTCGAACATGCCATCTCCGAATCCGGACGGTTGGAACTATCAATGTCGGCTGATTGGGAGTCAAGCGTTCGCTGATTGGAGGTAGCTGGACCGCGATCTGGAAGGCCTGGAGGAGAAGGCCTTCGCCCTGGTCGGCGCCGCGGTCGCCGACGCACCCCCTTCTGCGGAAGATCCCCGCAACGTCCCCTTCAGCGACCCTGGCAGCCCGGGCGGGGATGGCCGTCTTCGGCCATGCGCTGGCGTCGTGGATCGACGGTTCCACGGAGGGCCTTGGATGTTCACCTTTGACCGCGCTTTCAAGCAGTTGCGGGGATTGTCTTAGGGAGATGGCGTACCCGACAGGATTCGAGCCAGTGATCTTCGGCTTCGGAGCGCAACGTCCGGTCTAGAAGTTCTGTCTTCCAAGCATACGGAAGCCTCTGAAAAATTCGCTGCGCCGCCTCATCAGTCTTCTTCAGTCGCGCAAAAATTCCCTTGCCGCCGTTGATGTCCAAACGCGCTCGAACAGCCGTCGCCCTGAGCGGTTGTACGCGGGAGCCCTCGGGCGTTCGCATTGACGTTGATCGCCGCGAAGTAAACTCTCGTAGCGTCGAGTTCTGCGAAGTGGGAGGGTTCGTGAAATACAGTCGGAGAAGGAAAAATGGAAGAGGAGAGTTAGCGATTACTCCATCCAACCCACCATCTGAAGAATTAAAGTCGATTCCGTTCGTCCAGCGGCTCACCTGCACGATTAACGAAGCATGTGAGGTCACTGGCTTAGGACGCACGAAGCTTTACGAGTTGATAGGGACAGGACATCTCACTACGACGACCGTAGGACGTCGGCGGTTGGTACTCGTGAGCTCGCTCCAAGCACTGCTCAACGTGACCGCTTGGGAGCATGGAGGTATGAAAAAGATTTGGTAGCATTTCTGCAAACTTTGGCCATGATTGTCCGTCTGTTGCCGTTCCAATCCGCCAAGTGGCTGGGGGTACCTCCATGGGGCCGTCAGCGCGCAAATCGCCCAACCATTTGAATATAAAGCAATATTTTTTTTGGAAATTCGCGGACTCCCTCTCCCCTGGCTGGAGATGCCAGTCGGTAACCCTTCAAGGTCCGACTTGCCTTATGATCAGGTGAGGTCAGCTGAATCAGGTGAGGTCAGCGCCTCTTCTCACGAGAGTTGGCGCGATGGCGTACAGCCAACGGTTCGGGCCTCTTTCGACAACTATCGCCGCCGAACCGCCGCCGTCAGTTCAACCTAGTCGCCTAGGAAGAGCAGCCATCCCTCGGCCGTAATGTGGGTTGAGCCGGAGAACGCACAGCTATAACCAGATTGTTGAGAGACTATGTAGCTAAAGTCGCTTAGGTTCTGTCGTCGGCGTGCAATTCCAATCGATGCAATTTTGATGGCATCTCAAGTTCAGCCGTGCGCTGGATCATGCTGTGTACCATTGTCTCGCAGTCGAGCTGCGTCAGCTCGAGAATGCCGCGTTTGCGCAGTTCATCTTCGAGGATCGCGGCCATGATAGATGCTATGCGCAATCGCGTTCTCCCACTCCAGGTGCGCTTCAATG
The DNA here is from genome assembly GCA_049802835.1 of Bradyrhizobium sp. Classification (GTDB taxonomy): domain Bacteria; phylum Pseudomonadota; class Alphaproteobacteria; order Rhizobiales; family Xanthobacteraceae; genus Bradyrhizobium. The sequence goes on along the minus strand of JBARNF010000129.1, from coordinate 1,826 downwards.
CGTGGTGTGATTATTCGCTGTCGTTCGGGGTACGAAATGGCAGTGGAGTGCGGGCAACGTGGCAGACTGCTTCGATCAGGAGGCGAACCGCTCGGGCATCCCAGCCGATCTGGTCAATGGGGTGCTCCCACCACTGGGACATGACATAGGCCGCATGACGTGCCTTTACGCCCAATCCGGCAATCGTGCACGCTTGTGTCTGCATGATCGCCCTTTCGATAGGATCGAGACGGGTCAGAACCATTTCGATCTGACGTGTTATGGCCTCATCGCAGGCGTTCGCTCGGCTGCTTGGCTTTTTCAGTAACTGTCCAGGCGCCCCGATAGCGGAATCATGACATCTCGTCCGATCGCCGCGCAACTGCTCCAGCGACAGCAACTCTGCCGAAATAGCTTTGAACTGCAGCTCAAGGGTGATGAGCGCGGCATCCGAAGCGGAAGACGCCGGCGCATTGAAAGACCCGGACTTGGCGTCCTCATGTTCACGCGGACGGAGATCGGCACGGGTTTCACTCATCGGATCACTCCGCGTGCTTGCGCCTTGCGCCATCCGTGAAGTATGGCTGCCTAAGCGATATTGGGGCGACGATGATTCTCGCGGCCGTCCTCGTCGTTCCGGGGGCTGCGGAGCGATTGCTCGTCACCCGAGCTCTCCGCCTGCCGTTTCCGACTTGGTGGGGCTTGGTTCCTAATGTGAGCCCTGAGGTACTACGGTCCGGGAGCCATGTCAATACCTGAGGCATCAAATGGTGATAAAGGTATCGAGCAAATCGAATTGACCAGCGAACTCGTTAGGGCAGCTCGGGCGCTCCTTCGATGGGAGCAGCGACATCTCGCCGAGACTTCCGGCGTCTCTCTTCCGACGATCAAACGGTTAGAGAGCCAGCGTGGTACTCTACGCGCACATGGTGTAACTGCCACGGCCATCCGCCGTGCCCTGGAAGCAGCAGGGATCGAGTTCATGAACGGCGGTAAGCCGGGCGTTCGTTTGACGGCTAAAGCACCACTAAACCCCTCGGAGTGAGCGGAGGAGCGAATCCGGGCGGCAACGCATCTCAGGCGAGACCGTCGCGCTTGGCCGCCCCTTACAGCAGGATCAACTCTCGGTTCACAGGCCGCTCGCATGCTCGGCTACGCCCAATCCTCGTAGTGAAATCTCCGTATCGATCTACGTCGCTCACTCGCCGAAACGGAGAGCTTTGGGCTTGCAGGTAACCCCGATCTTCCCGAAATCGAGGGTTGCCAGATTGCATTTTTCTACCATGAAGATAGTATCTGAACTATTGAGCGGCTCGTGGGGAGCCAGAAAACACATAACTAGGAATTATGCGCACAAGGGCTGCATATCTTGCTCGGATCCGAAACAAGTACAACGAAATGGGTGGAGACTGGGGCAAAGCCGATCGGTGGCATGCATGTAGCAAACGGCAGATCCATGAGGAGATGCTTGCAGTCGGCGCTGAGTTCAACTCTTCGAAAGACCCCCAGCGCGTAGTTGTTGCTGTAGGATCGGTGCGTTCGTCGCAAGAGATTTGTTGAACTATCAATCGCGCTGCGTGACACGTTCCAATTCCCGACCGCACTGGACGGCGCAAGTCCCCCCCCCCAATCGTGGGAATGGTCGGTATTCGACGGCTGTAGCGTCACGGGCTGGGAACCGTTTAGATGCAAATTGATCCAGAACCGAAAACTTTACGAGTCGTTTGCACTGCGGCCGACAACGTCAACGTGGCGTTCTACCAGAACGCCGTTCCGATCATCCGCGACCTGGCGATCCAGAACGGACTCGGGCGCGATTTGTCGGAAATTTCCGTTCACCTATCAGC
>JBARNF010000128.1:0-6823 GCA_049802835.1 Bradyrhizobium sp. | reverse complement strand
GTCGCCGGTCCCCTGCGCTGGGTCCACGGCCTGGGCCGCTTCGAGGCCGAGCGCCGCGCCGCCGAGCTGCTCGACCGCGTCGGCCTTTCGCATCGCGCCAACGCGCTGCCGCGGCATCTCTCCGGCGGCCAGCAGCAGCGCGTCGCGATCGCCCGGGCACTGGCGCCCAATCCCAGCGTGCTGCTGCTGGACGAGCCGACCTCGGCGCTCGATCCCGAGCTCGTGGGCGAGGTGCTGGAGGTGATCCGCCGGCTCGCCATCGACGACGGCCTCACCATGATCATCTCGACGCATCAGATCCGCTTTGCCGACGAGGTCGCCGACCGCGTCGCCTTCCTCAATGGCGGCGTCATCCTCGAACAGGGCCCGGCACATGAGGTGCTGTCCAACCCGCGTCATCCGCTGACTGCGCGCTTCCTCTCGGTGATGGATGCCGAGCGCCAGACGGACGCCGTCGCATGAGTTCATCCTTCACGTCAACATCAACGATCTCGCGTCCGATCTAAGAGGCCCTCGCATGAAGCACCATCTGCTGCCGGTGTCCCCGAAGACCATCCACTGGGGCTATTTCTCCAAGGTGGTGACACCGGCACTCACTCTGCGCTCCGGCGACCGCGCCACGATCGAGACGCTGACGCATCACGCCAATGACGACTATGAGCGCATGATCAAGGACGATCCCGGCGCCGAGAGCGTGTTCAAATGGACCAGGGAGCACAAGGCAGTGGCGCGGCGCGGCGCGGGGCCGACGGAAGGGCCGTTCATCCGCGGCTCGGGTGAAGGCGTCGGCGTGCATCTGCTCACCGGACCGGTCGCGATCGAAGGCGCCGAGCCCGGCGACGTGCTGGAGGTGCGCATCCTCGACATCAAGCCGCGGCCGAGCCAGTGCGGCTGCCATGCCGGCAAATGCTTCGGCTCCAACGCCGCCGCCAATTGGGGCTTCCACTATCACGATCTGATCGAGGAGCCGAAGCCGCGCGAGGTCATCACCATCTTCGAGCTGGACACCTCAGGCGAGCCGTTCGCCAAAGCGGTCTACAATTATGTCTGGACGCCGCAGACCGACCCCGACGGCATCGTGCATGCGACGATCGACTATCCCGGCGTGCCGGTCGACCACGCCACGATCAAGAAGCGCGAGAACATCATGCCGGGCATCAAGGTGCCAGCGCGGCTGCATTTCGGCACCATGGGGCTAGCTCCCTCCGAAGCCGACTACGTCTCGTCGATTCCCCCAAATTATACCGGCGGCAACATCGACGACTGGCGCATCGGCAAGGGCGCGCGGATGTATTATCCGGTCGCCGTTCCCGGCGCCTACTTCTCGGTCGGCGACCCCCATGCCGCGCAAGGCGACAGCGAGCTCGGCGGCACCGCGATCGAGACCTCGCTGACCGGCGACTTCGAATTCATCCTGCACAAGAAGAACGACCTCGGCGGCACGCAGCTCGAAGGCCTCACTCATCCGTTGCTTGAGACCGACCAGGCCTGGTCGGTCTATGGATTCACCTATCCGAACTATCTGGCCGAGCTCGGCGCCAACGCGCAGATCGAGATTGCCAACCATTCCAGCCTCGACCGCGCCATGCGTGACGCCTTCCGCAAGCTCCGCCGCTTCCTGATGACCGTGCATCATCTGAGCGAGGATGAGGCGATCTCGCTGCTGTCGGTCGGTGCGGACTTTGGCGTCACCCAGGTGGTCGACGCCAATTGGGGCGTGCACGGCACCATCCGGAAGAATGTGTTCCGGTGTGACTGATGGGGCGTTGGTGACACGAGCCCTCGCCCAGACAACGGTGGGCTCCCTCCCCCGCTTGCGGGGGAGGGCTAGGGTGGGGGGCCCCAAGCGACACCGCCGCCGTGGACCCCCACTCCTAACCCCTCCCCGCAAAGGGGGAGGGGAACAGACCGCTCGCGCGGCGACAGGACTGATCACCTTGGGAGCAAAGAGCTGAGCGCCGACACACTTCTGCGGACAAGACAGACCGTGAAGCTCATCTGGCACGGGGGTTGCTTCGAATTCCTGGACCCGGGGCGTGCCATGAGTTTCCGTCCGTTCACCAGCGAATCCTATGCCCAGGACGAGCGCCCCGAAGCGTGGCGTGACGTGCTGGGCGCGGTCGGGCTGCAGCCGGCCGCGAAAACATCCTTCTATGACGGCCACTATGACGGCCACGCCACCGCCTCGCATCGCCATGCGCCCGGCGTCGCGCTGTCGCGGCTGTCGGCCGGCTCGCAGGTCGTGGCTGCGGTTCCGCAGACACATGAGGACCTGCCGATTGCGCTGCTCGCGATCGAGGACGGCGCCGTGCTTCGCAGCGGCGACAGCCACCGCATCGTGCCCGCAGGGCATCTGATGTTGCTGCCGCGCACTGGCGACTGGAGCATCGCCTTCCAGCGCGACCTGCGCGCGATCGTGCTGGCCGTGACGACGGAAGCCCTGCATGGCCGCATCAGCGGCAAGCTCAAATTCGCCAAGCCGCAGGTGGTCGCGCCGAGCGGGCTCGCGGACGTGGTGTGCCGCACCATCGAGGCCACGGCGCGCGCGCTCGAGACCCTCAGCGACGCCGAATGGAGCACGGTCGCGCAGAGTCTCGTCGATCTCTTGCTGACACTCGCGCATCAGCAGGCGGCGCCGGCGTCCGATAGCGGCAGCAGCGCGACCCAGGCCGCCATCCTGCACCGGATCTGCCAGACCATCGAACGCCGGCTCGAGGACGCCGAACTGACGCCGGCCAGCGTGGCGCAGACGGAGGGCATCTCCGAACGCTATCTGCAGAAACTGTTCGAAAGCGCCGGCGACAATTTCAGTCATTATGTGCGCGAGCGGCGGCTGCAGCGGGCCTGGACCGACCTCTCCAACCCGGCCGAGACCAACCATTCGATCTCGGAGATCGCCTACCGCTACGGCTTCGCCGATTCAGCGCATTTCAGCCGCAGCTTCCGCACCCGCTTCGGCCTATCGCCGCGCGAGTTCCGGCAGCGGAAGGCCGAGCAGGCGGTGACTTCCGCGGCGCCGCGTGGGCAACGCGGCTGGCCGCAGGATGCGCTGGCGCAGCAGCGCGCCTGCCAGGTCTCGAGCGCCACCAAGACCGCTACCGTGCTCCCCGCGCCGGCCAACGACCAGGACGCGCAACAGCGCCATCACCATCACCTCGCAGCGTCGGCCGAGCACGTCCATTGGGGCTATTTCAGCCGCTCGCTGCCGCCCCAGCTGGAGATATCGTCCGGCGACACGATCACGATCGAGACGCTGACCCAGCATGCCTCCGATGATCCCGAGCTGATGATCGCGGGTGACCCCGGGGCGCTGAGCATCTTCGGCTGGACCAAAGCGAGGAAGAACGTCGACCGCCGCGGCGCCGGCCCGATGGATGCCAGCGTGTTCGGCCGCGGCGCCGGTGAAGGCTTTGGCGTCCACATCTGCACCGGCCCTGTCGCGATCAAGGATGCGCAGCCCGGAGACGTGCTGGAGGTGCGCATCCTCGACATGGTGCCGCGGCCGAACAGGAGCCCCAGGCACAACGGCCGGGTGTTCGGCTCCAGCGTCGCCGCGTGGTGGGGCTATCACTATAATGAGCTGATCGCCTCGCCGGCGCCGCGCGAGGCCATCACCATCTACGAGATCTTCGCCGACGACCCCAAGCCGCATGCACGCGCGCTCTATTCCTATCGCTGGGAGCCGCAGACCGATCCCGCCGGCGTCGTCCACGCCACCTACGACTATCCCGGCGTGCCGGTAGCGCCTGACAGCATCAAGCGCCGCCACGGCGTGCTCGACAACATCCGCATTCCGCTGCGGCCGCATTTCGGCGTGATCGCCGTGGCGCCGCGCGAGGCCGATTTCGTCGATTCGATTCCACCATCGTATTTCGGCGGCAATCTCGACAATTGGCGGCTCGGCAAGGGCGCGGCCGTCTATCTGCCGGTCGCCGTTCCCGGCGCGCTGCTGTCGGTCGGCGATCCCCATGCGACGCAAGGCGACGGCGAGCTCGGCGGCACGGCGATCGAATGCTCGATGACCGGCACCTTCCAGGTGATCCTGCACAAGAAGGCGCAGCTCGCCGGGCAGCCCTTCGCCGACCTGACCTATCCGTTGATCGAGACCGAAACCGATTGGGTGCTGACCGGCTTCAGCCACCCGAACTATCTCGCCGAGTTCGGCGCGCAGGGCCAGAGCGAGGTCTATGCGACCTCCTCGCTCGACCTCGCGATGAAGGACGCGTTCCGCAAGATGCGCCGCTTCCTGATGCACGTCAAAGGCCTGAGCGAGGACGAGGCGGTCGCGCTGATGTCGGCAGCCGTCGACTTCGGCGTCACACAAGTCGTCGACGGCAATTGGGGCGTGCACGCGATCCTGAGCAAGCGATTGTTCGAGGATGTCAGCTGATCTCGCGCGGAATCGTAGGGTGGGCAAAGGCGCGCCCGCGACGCTGCTGCGTCACAGATAATCCATCCCGCGCCGTGCCCACCGCGGTGCATCGGCTGAAATGGTGGGCACGCGTCGCCTGCGGCGACGCTTTGCCCACCCTACTCATTCATTCACACGAGGACACACCACCATGCAGTTCCACATGATCTCCGGCGCGACCAGACCGGTGGCGCCGTTCAGCCACGCGGTCGAGACCGACGGCTTCGTGTTTGTCACCGGCCAGATGCCGGACTCGCCGAACGCACCGGGCGTGCTACCGGACGGCATCGTGGCTCAGACGAAGGCGGTGATGCAGAACTTGAAGTACATCCTCCAAGGTCTCAATCTCTGCCTCGAACATATTGTGATGTCTCGGATTTACCTGACCGAGTTCAAGCGGGATTATGCGGCAATGAATGAAACCTACCGTTCATTCTTCCCGCCGGACCGGTTGCCGGCCCGCACCTGCGTCGGCGTCACCGGCCTCGCCTATGACGCGCTGATCGAGATCGATCTGGTCTGCCGAAGACCATAGTACCCATTGGTAAACATCTTCTCAACGCGGTGCCCCGTCATTCCTGCTGGTCTGGGGAGCCCCACGCTGTTGCTGATTGTCTCGCTGCGGCCGACGGTGTCAATTCGCCGGACAATTGCGGCGGATCTTCGGGGAGTGCCATGCCGAACCAGTTTTCCAATCGTCAGCAGATCCGCAAGCCCGCGGTCACGAGCAAGGGCGGCATCGTCGCGGCGCAGTCGCGGCGTGCGGCCGAAGTGGGCGCCGCGGTGCTCGCAGCCGGCGGCGACTGCGTCGATGCGGTCATCGCGACCGGCTTTGCGCTCGGCGTGCTCGAGCCGTGGATGAGCGGTCTCGGCGGCGGCGGCGCCATGGTGCTCTACCGTGCCAAGGAAAATCGTGTCGAGGTGATCGACTACGGCATGTGCGCGCCCAACAGCCTGCGCGTGGAAGACTATCCGCTGACCAACGACGGCAGTGTCGCCGCCGACATCTTCCCGTGGGCGCGGGTCAAGGACGACCGCAATCTGCACGGCCCTGGATCAATCGCGGTGCCCGGCGTCGTCGCCGGCATGGAGGCCGCGCATCGCCGCTACGCCCGGTTGCCGTGGCAGGATCTCGTCAACCCCAGCGTTGCGCTCGCCGCCGAAGGCCTGCTGGTCGACTGGTGGACCACCGTGATGATCTCGAGCTGCGCGGCTGACCTGCGCCGCTATCCCGGCAGCACTTCTGCCTATCTGAAGGACGGCCTGCCGCCGAACCCGCAATGGGGGGCCAAGGCGGTGGTGCGGCTGCCGCAGGAGCAGTTGAAGGTGACCTTGTCGCATCTCGCTCATGCCGGCGCGCGCGACTTCTACCAGGGCGACATCGCCCGCTCGCTCACCCGCGACATCCAGGCCGCCGGCGGCGCGCTCACCGTCGAGGATCTCACCGCCTTCCAGGCCCATGTCCGCGATCCCCTGCGCATTCCCTATCGCGGCGGCACCGTGTTCGCGACACCTGAGCTGACGGCCGGTTCGACGCTGGCGCATGCGTTGCGGCTGATGCAGGCGAGCGTGACGGCGGCGGGCAAGGCACCTGATGCCACCGCCTTCATCGCCTATGCCGAAGCGCTGCAGTCGGCCTATCGCGAGCGGCTCAACGACATGGGCGATGCCGCTGGCAAGCGTTCGCTCGGCGCCGAATATCTCGCGCCGGCCTGCACCACGCACTATTCGGTGGTCGATCGCGACGGCAACATGGCCGCGGTGACGCAGACGCTGCTGTCGGGCTTCGGCTCCAAATTCCAGGCGCCGCAGAGCGGCATCATGATGAACAACGGCATCATGTGGTTCGACCCGACACCGGGCACGACCAACTCGCTGGCGCCGGGCAAGCGCTGCCTCACCAACTACACGCCGGTCGTGGCACAGGCCGCGGATGGAAGGCGCCTCGCGCTCGGCGCCTCCGGCGGCCGCCGCATCCTGCCAGCGGTGGCGCAGATGCTGTCCTTCGTGATGGATCATGGCATGGACCTCGATGCCGCCATCCACCAGCCGCGCATCGACGCCAGCGAGGGCGACATCGTCGGCGCCGACACGCGCCTGCCGGCAGAGGTGATGACGGCGCTCGCAGCGAAGTTCGACGTGGTGCCGGCACCGGTGCAGACCATGCCGATGAAGTTCGCCTGCCCCAGCATCGTGATGCGCGATCGTGATGTGAACAGCGGCGCATCCGAGATCTTCCACGCCTGGAGCGAAGCCGTGGCGGAGGGGTGATCTGATCTCCTATCGAGTCCAAGTGCTGTTGCACACCCGCCAAGAAGTTCGTTCGTACGCATCCTGAGTAGTTGGATTTGAGCTCTCAAGCCAATGACAGTGCGCTCCCTCTCCCCGTTCTTACGGGGAGAGGGTTGGGGT
>JBARNF010000127.1:0-4048 GCA_049802835.1 Bradyrhizobium sp. | reverse complement strand
CCGTGACGGCGCTTGCGCACCAGTTTGCTGGGTTGATAAGTCCGCTTCACGGGTCGTTCTCCGCTGACGGGCAATTTGCCAGTTGACAACTTGCCGGCTTGAAATGTCGAGGATGTCCGGTGATGCTTGCTGGCCCGAAGCGGACCGCTGCCGGCCCTTGATCGAGCCGTCCCCGGGCGAGCCGGGTCATCGCGGACGGTTGGCGCGGCTTATAGGGGAGCGCCCTGCCTTCGTCAATCGCGGCAAGTCGTTTCCGAGGCCGCGGGATGCAGGCCGGTGCGAGCCGGGTACGGTCGCGGCACACGCAAGTAGAGCGTAAGGATAGAGCGCAAGAAAAGCGCGAGAATAACCCCCGCCCGAAGGGGTTCATCATGAAGGGATTGCACAGCTTCGGGTTCCATTCTGAACGGATGGAAGCCGTAACATGAGCGATCCGTAATTTGACGGGACTCCGGTGCAGTCCCATCTTGCAGCACCGTAAGGGTGGGGGTGACTCTTACAAAGGCGATACGTGTCAGAGAGCGACAACCAGCCGATCCTGGAGCGTCTGCGGCCGAAAAGGTCGCGCCGGCTCGGCTTGTCCGGAAAGCTGCTGCTGTTAACCATTCCGCTCGTGATGATCGCGGAAGTGCTGATCTATGTGCCGGCGATCGCCAATTTCTGGAGCAACCGGCTCAACGACCGCCTGGCTGCCGCGAATACCGCTGCGCTGGTGCTCGATGCCGCGCCCTCCGGCATGGTGCCGGATTCGCTGGCGCGCCAGATCCTGACCTCGATCAATGCGCGCGGCGTCGCGATCAAGATGGGCCAGCAACGGCGCCTGCTCGCCAGCGCCGACCTGCCGGCATCGATCGACCACGACTTCGACATGCGGGACATGACCGCATGGTCGTCGATCGTCAATTCGCTGAAGATGATGGCCGAAACCGGCGATCACACCATGCGCGTGATCGGACCATCGCCGGGCCGGGCGCAGTTCATCGAGGTCGTGACCGACGAGAAGCCGCTGCGCCGGGCGATGTACCGCTTCTCACGCAACCTGCTCGGCGTGTCGCTGCTGCTCGCGGTGCTGACCGCCGCGTTGGTCTACCTCGCTCTGCACTTCCTGTTCGTGCGGCCGATGCGGCGACTGACCGCAAGCCTGGTCGGGTTCCACGAGAATCCGGAGAGCGTGGCGCGCATCATCGTGCCGAGCCAGCGCTCGGACGAAATCGGCGTCGCCGAGCGCGAGCTCGCCGACATGCAGCGCGACCTCGTCTCGATGCTGCATCAGAAGAGCCGGCTGGCGGCGCTCGGTCTCGCCGTGTCCAAGATCAATCACGATCTGCGCAACCTGCTGGCGTCGTCGCAGCTGCTGTCGGACCAGCTCGCCAGCGTGCCCGACCCGCGGGTGCAGCGTTTCGCGCCGAAGCTGATGCGCTCGCTGGAGCGCGCCATCGCGTTCTGCCAATCGACGCTGTCCTACGGCAAGGTGCAGGAGCCCGCGCCGGATCGCCGCATGGTTGCGGTCGAGCCCGTCGTGGCCGAGGTGCGGGAGACCGCGGGGCTGTCGCCCGACGCCTCGATCACCTGGATCGCCGCGATCGAGCGCGGCCTGAAGATCGATGCCGATCCCGACCAGCTGTTCCGTGTGCTGCTCAACCTCGTGCGCAACGCGGCGCAGGCGATGGAGAGCCTCTCCGGCAGCGCCGGCGTGCGGCAGATCCGCATCATCGGCCGTCGCGAAGGCGCGGTCGCAATCCTCGAAGTCTCGGATACCGGGCCCGGCGTACCGGCCAAGGTGCGCGAGCACCTGTTCGAGGCGTTCCGCGGCGCCGGCCGCCCGGGGGGCTCGGGGCTGGGCCTGGCGATCGCGGCCGAGCTTGTGCGCGCCCATGACGGCGACATCCAGCTGGTCGAGGGCACCCTGGGCGCCACGTTCCGGATCGCGATCCCCGACCGGCCGGTCGAGCTGCAGACACTCTGGAACGAGCGCGCCAGCGCCTGAGCCGGCTGCAAACATTCATCGCCGGGCGCGCGCGCCGAACGGGAAGCTCGCTCCAACGTCGTCATTCCAACGGCACGCCGCAGGCGCTGGACCCGGAATCTCCCGATTGAAACCCGGAGCCGGTCCGATCCGGCCGGTTCAGACCCGGCTCGACCTTCCGCGCTTCCGATCCCGCCTGCCCCCCGGGCAGCCGATGTGTGCGGAAAAATGCTCGCAAAATATCTCCCTGCCGCCTTGCCAAGCGGCCCTCCAGCCGTTAGTCAGAGGCCCTTCGCGAGCCCTGCCGGTGTTTCAGCCGCCGGGGCTTTCGGGCGGCGGTCTGACCGGCCTGCAGCCCGCCATAGGCGAAAAACGCGCCCGTAGCTCAGCTGGATAGAGCATCAGACTACGAATCTGAGGGTCGGACGTTCGAATCGTTCCGGGCGCGCCATCAAAATCAAGCACTTAGCCAAAATCACCGTTTGAGTTTTGAAAACTAAAACGGTTATTCAAACGGTTTTGGTGTTCGACGTGGGTGCTAGTGGACAGTGCCGCTCCTAGCAAAAGATTGCGTCCGGATCGGAGAATTAATGGGAGTTCGAATCCCTCCCTCTCCGCCATATCAGCGTTCGCATTTGTTCGCTGCCGTCCGCCAAGGCCTTGAAAAATCGCCATAATTTTAGCGTTTGATGCCTTCTGTCATTCGCGCGGGTTCGCCCCAAAACGTGGGTAAACGCGTGCAGGATGTGGGTAGCATCGTGGGTAAGGCTACGAGGCAGGGATGGCGCATCTGGTGGGCCGCCTAACGGCACTGAAGGTGGCGAAGGTCAAGAAGCCCGGCATGTACGCCGACGGCGCTGGCCTCTATCTGCAGGTCACAGGCGACGGCGAAACGATGCCTGCCAAATCCTGGATATTTCGCTTCACCCTTCGCGGCCGCTCCCGCGAAATGGGCCTTGGTTCCTTCTCGATCTTTGGGCTCGCCGAAGCGCGGGCAAAGGCAGCCGAGTGTCGACGGCAGGTGTACGAAGGGATCGATCCTATCGGGACGCGCCGAGCGCAGCGCGCGCAGGCTGCCCTTGAGGCCGCCGCCGCGCTGACTTTCAAGGAATGCACCAAGCAGTATCTGGCGGCTCACAGCGCCGGCTGGCGCAACGCCAAGCACGCGGCGCAATGGAGCTCGACGCTCAAGGCGTATGCCGAGCCGGTGATCGGTTCGCTCTCGGTTCACAGCGTCGACACGGCACTGGTGATGAAAATCATCGAGCCTTTGTGGTCGAAGAAGCCGGAAACAGCGTCGCGGCTGCGAGGCCGAATTGAAGCCGTGCTCGATTGGGCGACGGTGCGCGGCTTTCGCCACGGGGAAAATCCAGCTCGGTGGCGCGGCCATCTTGACAAGCTGCTGCCGGCGCGCGCCAAGGTGCGAAAGGTCAAGCATCACGCCGCCTTGCCCTTTGATGAGCTCCCTGCGTTCATGACCGCCTTGCGCGCGCAAGAGGGCGTCGCGGCGCGGGCGCTCGAGTTTTTGATCCTCACGGCGGCCCGCACCGGCGAGGTGATCGGTGCTCGACCGGAAGAAATCAGAGATAAGGTTTGGACGGTGCCAGCCGGACGCATGAAGGCCTCCAAGGAGCACCGCGTTCCGTTGTCGGCGGCCGCGCTCACTGTCGCCGAGACGCTGCGCAAGGAGGAGGGCTGGGCGTATCTGTTTCCGGGTGGCAAGCGCGACAAGCCGCTTAGCAACATGGCCATGCTGGCGCTGCTGGTCCGTATGGGACGTTCGGATCTGACTGCGCATGGCTTCCGCTCGACGTTCCGTGACTGGGCCGCCGAGTGCACGGACTATCCAAATGAAGTGGTCGAGATGGCACTCGCCCACACGATCAGCAGTAAGGTCGAGGCTGCTTACCGCCGGGGGGACCTGTTCGATAAGCGAAAGGCGTTGATGTCGGATTGGGCAACATTTTGCGCGTCAAGCGGAGACGCGGATCAAAGGATCATCTCGATCCGCGCCTGAATTTGCCCACTGTCTTCTGATGTGCATTGCACCGCCGCTGCCGGCGCATGCGCGCGGTTCTGTCC
>JBARNF010000126.1:0-18996 GCA_049802835.1 Bradyrhizobium sp. | reverse complement strand
CTGGGCGCGGAGGGGATCGAGGCCGTATCCGGGCGCGACATCCTGATCGCGGACGAGCCCATGGCCTTTGCGGACGCCGTCAATGGGCTGCTTGCCGAGCCGAGCCAGGCGGCGCGCATCGGTGGGGCTGCGCGGCAGGTGGCGGTGGAGAAATACGCCTGGAGCGCCGCGGCAGAGGCACTGGAAGGCTTCTACCGGCAGATCCTGGAGACCAGTCCATCATGAAGGCCGCGCTCATCGGGGCCGGGCAGATCGCCCGCCAGCATCTGGCCTGTCTCAACACCCTGCCGGGAGTCGAGCTGGCCGCGATCTGCGATCTGTCGCCGGCCGCGGCAGAGGCGGCGGCGGAGCGCCATGCCATCCCGGCCTGGTTCACCGATCACCGCGCGATGCTGGAGCAGGTGCGTCCTGACGTCGTGCATGTCACCACGCCGCCGACCTCGCATTTCCGGCTGGGGATGGACGCGCTCGATGCGGGCGCACATGTGATCGTGGAAAAGCCGGCGACCTCGACCTTCGAGGAGCTCGAGACTTTGACTCGTCGTGCCAAGGAGAAGGGCCGCCATGTCGTAGAAGACTACAACTACGTCTTCAACCAGGCACCACGAGAGATCCTGCGCCGCATCGAAACCGGCGAGTTCGGCGCGGTCACCCATGTCGACGTGCTGATCTGCCTCGACATCCTCGGTCCTGACGGTTTTGCCGATCCCAACTCGCCGCATCCGGCGCTCAATTTGGCCGGCGGCGCGATCGCCGACTTCCTGCCTCATCTCGCCTCGCTGTCGCATGCGTTCGTCGGTCCGCACCGGAGCGCGCAGACGGTCTGGAGCAAGCGCAAGCCGTCGCCGCTGCCGTTCGACGAGTTTCGCTCCGTCGTCGAGGCCGAGCGCGGCACGGCGACGCTCGGCTTCAGCGCGAGCGCACAGCCGGATGCCTTCTGGCTGCGGGTCTATGGCGAACGGATGCAGGCGACCGCCAATCTGTTCGAGACGCGGCTCACCTTCGATGGTCCGCGCAACGTGCCGAAGCCGCTGCGCCCGTTCTTCAGCGGCCTGGAAGAGGGCGGCGACATCCGCCGTGCGGCGCTGTCGACCCTGCTCCGCAAGTTCAAGGGCCCCGGCGCCTATGAGGGGCTGTGGGAGTGCCTCGCCCGCACCTATCAAGCGCTTGCCGCGGGCGCATCGTTGCCGATCACGGGCGATGATGTCCTTGCGGTGAACCGCATGGTGGAAGCGATGAAGCCCAGGGAGCGGGCGGATATGGGGGAGCAGCGGACATGAAGGCTCTCGTCACTGGCGCCAATGGTTTTCTCGGCAGGCATGTGGTGAATGCGCTGCTCGCCCGCGGCATCGAGGTTCGCGCCATGGTGCGTCCTGCGACCCGCGTGGACGCGCTGGGCTGGCCGTCGTCGGTCGATCTCGTCAGGGCCGACCTGCGCACCTCGCGTGACCTCGTGCGCGCCTTCGAGGACGTCGATGTGCTGATCCATCTGGCGGCCGTGGTCTCTGGAGGGGAGGACGCGCAGTTTGCCGGCACGGTGGGCGGCACCGAGCGGCTGCTCGAGGCGATGGCCGGCAGCAACTGCCGCCGGCTCGTGCTGTGCAGCAGCTTCTCGGTGTACGACTACACGGCGACCCGCGATGTCCTCGATGAGAATTCGCCGCTGCAGCAGACGCCTGATGTCTACACCCGCGGCGGCTACACCGTCGCCAAATGGTGGCAGGAGCGGGTGACACGGCGTTACGTCGAGAAGCACGGCTGGGATCTCACCGTTCTTCGTCCCGGCTTCATCTGGGGCCGGGATCACGGCTATCTCGCGGCACTCGGACAGCAGATCGGGCGCCATCACGTCGTGATCGGGCCGCTGACGCGGATCCCGATGACCCATGTCGAGAACTGCGCCGACGTCTTCGCGCTGGCGGCTGCAGATCCGCGCGCGCGGGGCCAGACACTGAATGTCGTCGATGGTCCCGGTGAGCATGTCTGGACCTATTTGTCCGACCACATCCGCGGCACCGGCGCGCGCGGCTTGCGGCTGCCGATTCCTCATTGGCTCGCCAGCGCGATCGTGCGGCTGGCCTTCGCCACCGTGTTCAGGCGTGCGACGAAAGTGCCGGCGATCCTGACGCCCAAGAAGTTCGACGCGATGCTCAAGCCGCTTCGGTTCGACAATCGCAAGCTGAGGGAAACGCTCGGCTGGACGCCGCCGCTCGACTACAGGCAATGCCTGGCGCGGACCTACGGCCCGGTGCCGATGCCGGCGATGGCACCGGCGCCGTGGCCATCCGAAACGGCTGCTTCCATTTGAGGGCCGCGATGAGCCTGCGACGGCCAAGGTGGAGCGCGGCGGTGCTCATGATCGCATTGGCCGCCGTGGCCGTCGCTGCGGCTCCCTCGATGGCCAAGCCGATCCTGCGCGCGGCAGGGCGGGTGCTGGTCGTGAGCGAACAGGTCGCGCCGGCCGACATCATCGTCATCACCAACGATTCCGGCGGCGCCGGTGTGCTGCATGCGGCAGACCTCATCCATGACGGCATCGCCAGCCGCGTCGCCGTCTTCACCGACCCGCCGAGCGGCGAAGATCTCGAGTTCATCCGCCGTGGGCTTCCCTACGAAGATATGGCGGCAAGGCAGATCCGGCAGCTCGGCTGGCTCGGTGTCACGGATGTCGTGAAAATTGCGAGAGACGAGGCCGGATCCGGCGGCGAGGGCGAGGTGCTTGCGCCGTGGTCCGATCAGCATGCGATCCGCTCCATCGTGTTCGTTGCAGCCAGGGACCATTCACGGCGCATGCGGCGCGTGCTCGATCGCGACATGAAGGGGCATGCGACACGTGTGACGGTCCAGGCCGAGCGCTATTCGGGATTCGATCCGGAGTGCTGGTGGGAAACCCGCGGCGGCATCCGGACGGCCATCATCGAGCTCGAGAAGCTCGCCCTCGACGTCGTTCTGCACCCCCTGTCGTTTTGACCTTGCGCATTGCGAACGGATTTCTCTGATGTGTGGCATTGCTGGGATCATCGGACGCGTGGACGACGACAACCACGCGGCGCTGCAGCGGATGAACGACGCCATGCTCCATCGTGGTCCGGACGCCGGGGGCACATGGGCGTCAGCGCCGGACGAGCGTGGTTGGGGTGCGCTGCTGGCGCACCGCCGCCTTGCCATCCTTGATCTGTCGCCCGCGGGCGCGCAGCCCATGACGGATCCGGTGACCGGGCATGTGATCGTCTTCAATGGCGAGATCTACAATTTCGCCGATTTGCGGCAGCGCCTGATCGCCGAGGGACAGCAGTTCAACTCGACCGGTGACACCGCGGTGATGTTGCGCGCACTTGGCCTGCATGGTCCGGAGGCCGTGCCGTGGCTGCGCGGCATGTTCGCGTTCGCCTGCTGGGATCCGAAGCAGCGCCGGCTGTTGCTGGCGCGCGACCCGCTCGGCATCAAGCCGCTCTACGTGGCCCGCGCGGCTCATCCCGACGCCGGCTGGTCGCTGGCCTTTGCGTCCGAGCTGCGCGCTCTCCTCGCCTCAGGCCTTCTGGGCAAGCCGCAACTTAATCCGCAGGCCGTGGCCAGCGGCGTGTGGAACGGCTTCGTCGTCGGTCCCGGTACAGCGGTCAAGGGTGTCGAGCTGCTGCCCTCCGGCCATCTGACCGCATTCGACGGCGTCGGCAACACGATCCGCGACGAGGATTTCTGGTCGATCCCGGGCCATGCGCCCGAGCCGACCATGGATGAGGAGGAACTGGCCGCGGTCCTGGAAGAAGGGCTGAGGCTGCATCTCGCCAGCGACGTGCCGCTGGCGGTCTTTCTCTCGAGCGGCATCGATTCCTCGGTCATGGCCAACCTGGCGCAGCGCGCAGCGAAGAGCCCGATCCACACCTTCACCCTGGCCTTCGAGGAGCAGGAGCTGAACGAAGGGCCGATCGCGCGGCGGATCGCAGCCGCGATAGGAACGCAGCATCACGAGGTGGTGCTCACCGAGCAGCACTTCGTCGACAATCTCGATGCCGCGCTCGACAGTCTCGATCAGCCGACCTTCGATGGCCTGAACTCCTATTACATGTCGCATGCCATCCGCGGCGCGGGCTTTACCGTGGCTCTATCGGGCACCGGCGGCGACGAGCTGTTCGGCGGCTATACGTCGTTTCGCGATCTGCCGGTCCTGCAGCAATGGTCGGAGCGGACGGCGTGGGTGCCGGCCGGGCTGAAGGTCGCGGCGGCAACGCTGGCCTCCCGCATGCTGTCGCCCTCCGGTCGCGCCGTCGCATCGCAGACGCGCTGGGCCAAGCTCCCCGACATGGTCCGTCGCGGCGATGATCTCCTGGCGCTCTATCAGATGGCTTACGCGCTGTTCCTACCGGGCTTTCAGCGCGAGCTGCTCGCGCCGGATCTCGTCGATGCGCTGAGTGACGGGTTGCCCGCCGCCATGAGAGCGAAGATCACGGCCGAGACCCGTGCGCGCACGCCGCTGTCGGCGATCAGCGTCATGGAGCAGCGGCTGTTTCTCGGCGAGCGGCTGCTGCGCGACAACGACGTGGCCAGCATGGCGGCCTCGCTGGAGCAGCGTGTTCCGCTGGTGGATCAGGTGCTGTTCGAAAGCGTCGACCGGCTGCCCGACCAGGTGCGCTATCAGCCGCCCCGCAGCAAGGCGATGCTGAGGCGGATCGGCCTGCGCGGGCTCGATCCCACGCTGTTCGACCGGCCGAAGAGCGGCTTCGTGCTGCCGTTGGATCGCTGGATCCGCCGCGGTCTGCAGGATGCCATGGACCAGACCCTGCGCGATCCGCAGGCCATCGCGCCGGTCGGCTTGGACCCCGCAGCGGTGGAGCGGCTCTGGCGCGCCTTCCTCGACGGCGCGCCCGGACTCTATTGGTCGCGTGTGTGGTCGGTCTATGTGTTCGTCCGCTGGTGTCACCGCCACCGCGTGTTTCGCTGAGACGCGAACGGTGGGCCGGCACCCCCGCATCTTCCGCGTGCCGCTGCGATGATGATCTACGCCTGGACCATCGTGCGCTCACGCCAATCGAGCGTCGCCCTGATGAACGTCTCATGCAAGGCGCCGACATTCTCGGCGTCGAACAGGGTGTGATGCTTCCCTGGGATTTCGAAGCTATGAAGATCGGGACATCGCCGCCGCCATGCGCCATCGTGGCCGGCCGCAAGTCCGGTGCGCAGCAGGATGGCAGGGGCGTTCAGCGCGACCGGATTTCGGTCAGCCGCTGCCAGCCAGGGCGCGACCGTCCTGATCAGGAGACGCATGTTCAGCTCCTGCTCGAAAATCGGATCGAGCGCGACAGCCACCGAAACGCTCGCGGAGCATCGTTGAGCGATCCGCGGCAACCGGTCGCCGCAAGCCCTTGCCAGACCGCGCCAGACCCTCGAACGCATGAAACGGCCGAGATCGCCCAACCGCCGTTGCCGCAACTGGTCCAGCGCCAGCTCCAGGGCGCGTTGCGTCCATCCTGCCGATGGTCCGGACGATTCGATCATCATGGAATCGATGGCGCATAGACCCGCTATTTCGCGGCCCTGCGCCTGAAGCCGCAGTCCCGCCGCGTAGCCAAGATGCCCGCCGAGCGAAACGCCGATGATCCTGATAGGTCCCGCCGGAATTCTGCTGGCGATCTTGGCCGCGAGCTCATCGATCAACGCATCCGCTGAATAGCCGTCGGTCACATAACGGCTCCATCCCGGATAGCCGATGAACGCGACCCGGTTGGGATCGTCGGGACCGTCCCGAAAGACGGCGAGGTCGGGCGCGTCACCGCCTGCACCCGGCAGGAATGCGATCGAGGGACGTGGAGTCATGCCGCTTGCGAAGCGTGCGGCGCATGACGGCCGGCCAGGACTTGCGCGCTATAGTCGGCACCCACCACGAAGCGGAATAACGGTCCGAAACTCATTGCCGATGCCGGGCCGATGAAATGAAGTCCCGGCACCGAGGATTCGAAGGAGGCGTTGAGCTTGGGGTAACGCTGGAGGCGAGCGATCCCATCGCGCAAATTCTTTTCCAAGAAGGCGAAGCGTTCGACGTCGATGTCGTAGCCAGTGCCGGCAACGACGTGGTCGACGATGAGCTGTTGTTCATGGCCGCCCTTCGACGTGCCGCGCAAGGTGAGCGCCGCTCGCCCGTTCGCCTCGAGCGCATTGACGACGGCGACGCCGCGGTGAATCGGAAACCGGTCTTCGACGCGGCTGCGAAGCCACCATGCTCCCTCCGCCGGAAGATGGCTCTGCGTGAAGCGTGTGCGCCACGCGTCGGGCAAACTGTGCATGGCACCTGGAAGATGGGTCAAGGTCCAGGCCTTCGGGCCGGTTCCCAACCCTGCAATCGGCGAGCGTACGCGCCGCCACAGGCTGCGTTCGCGCGAGACGCGGGTCTGCCAGAGGATCGCATCCTCGCGCACCAGGAGTTGCGGCCGCGCGCCCGCCTCGAACAGCAAGGCAGCCGCTTCGAGCGCCGATTGCCCGGCGCCAACGACGGCGATGTCGCGGCCCTTGAACGCGGCGAAATTTCTGATGTCGGAGGCATGGACGACGAGCGGTGCGGCCAATGATGCCAGCAGGGCAGGGACGTAGGCAAATCCCGACAATCCCGTCGCGATCACGACGCGGTCAGCATTGCAGCGGCTGCCATCAGCGAGGCTGAGAACGAAGCCGCCGGTCTGTCGATCCAGGCGCGCGACGTCGACGTCCTCGACCCAGGGCACCACGCTTTGCTGGAACCAGCGGCCGTAAGCCGTGAAGTTCTGCATCGAGCATGGCTCGAACGTTTCGAGCCCGCGCGGGCCGTTGTAATCGGCGAAGGTATGGCCCGGCGTCGGTGCCGAGATGTTGGTCCCGAAGCAGTACGATTTCAGGTAGCGTTCGCCGCCCGCCTCGGCAATCTGCGACCAGAACTGCATCGGACGGCCAAAGATGCGATGCTCGATATTGCGAGCCGCGAGATGCGCGGCCAGCGAAAGACCGTAGGGTCCCGCTCCGATGATTGCCACTGAGACCTTTTTCACGATCGCGGCCCTTCAAATTCGTTCGTTGAATGCATGTTGTGTCGGCGATGCCGTGGTCGGTCTTGCGCGCATGAAGCGCGGGAGGGATCTGAGACCGAGGTAAATCTCGGACATCGCGTGGACGATGCCGGGCATGAGATCGTCGCGGTCGGCGGCAAAATCGACCGCATGGCCCGCATGGCGTTTCATCCAGCCGAGCCACTTCGAGAGCTCTTGGTTCGAGATGCGAGCGGTGAGGATCTGAGCAAGAAGGATGGCGCGAAGGGTGAAGCGATCCCGAAAAACCGCCTGCTCATCGTCCCGCGCCTGTGCCTGGGCCACTTCCCTGGCCAGCGAGGCAAAGTCCCCGGTTGCATCGAGGCAGGCCAGCAGCGGGAGCGGCATACCCCGGCGGACATCCATGCCAACCTGGCTGAACATGCGCGGGTTGAAGTCGATGATGGCCCAGTCACCATTGAAGCGAACGAATTCGGCTTCGAACAAACCAAAATAGCCAAGTTCGCGGCAGAGATGGCGAACGAGCTCAGGCAGATCCTTGGGCGACGGCTCGGCTTCGAAGCAGACTCCCACGCCGACGGGCTGTGAACGCTGAAACACCTTTTTTGCAGCGCGCGTCACGAACAACTCGCCCGACCGGTCGATGAAGCCGGTGATCGACAGAACGCCCTCGCTGCTCACGCGGACAAACTTCTGCAGGAGGGGCCGCCTGGCATCGGGCAGCAGGGGAGTATCTGTAACCCGTTCCTGCTCACGATCGACGAACCCGCGATATTGTATGATCAGTTCATGCGGTGAATTGACCACGACGCCCTTGTCGTTGCGGACCCGGTGAACATGCGTTCGCGGCTTGATGAGGATCGGAAAGGGCAGGGTTGGCGACAGCGTGGCGAGTTCCTCGAGGCTGGTCGGATCCCAACTCGGCAAGACCGACAAGCCTGCGCTGATCGCCGCATCCGAGAAAAGCTTCTTGTCGAGGATGCGCCGAAGGCTTGAAATCGGTGGGTGATACAAGCGGAAATGCCGCTGCAGCAATCGCGCGTTCTCCGCGTAGATCCACGCAGTTTCGTCCGACGTCGGCAGCAGAATTCGTCCGGGATTGGACTTGCCGATGACGAGCAGGCGCTCGAGGAACCGCTGGCTGTCGCTCTCGGGCGGCGCAGAAAAGGTGCGCTTCGCGTAGCGCGACCATGCTGCCGCTCCAAGTCGCTCGCTGGAGACGACGTCGACGTCGATGCCGCGTGCGCCGAGACTGCGGACGGCGGCAATGGTGCCCCCGGCGGCGGCCGTCGCCAAAATCACGGAAAGTCCCTTGGTCACGCCGCTCCCCCTTCGGTTCTCATATTCCAGTTCGTTTTCGACCTGAGCGGTGGCCGCTCTGCCTGCTGGAATTCGTGTCGTTCGGAATTCATGTACAGCCAGCGAGCGCAGGCTGTGATCCCGTAGGCGTGGGCCTCAAGTTGCGCCGGAGCTGCCTGAAATACGGTTCGATGAAGCGGTCGCTGGCCGCGGCAAAGCCGATCGAGATCAGAATCGTGATTGGGAGAAGGAGGTAGGGCCTGGTGGCGATCGTCGGAAGGTTTCTGTCGATCGTCATGATGACCACATAATGGATCAGGTAGATCGCGTAGGAGTAGGTGCCGAGCGTCATCACCCAAGGATTGTTGAGAAGCCGGAACACCGGCGCGTCGGCGAAACGGATCGCGCAATAGAACAACGGCATCAGGGCCAAGCCTTGCAGGCTGTAGCGCGCCGTCTCCCGGAATACCGGGCTGCGATAGAGCAGGGTGAAGAGCAGCACGCTCGCCGCGCCGGCAAGGACCGCCCAGTGGCCAGACGACATCGATGTAAGGCGAGGCCGCTGCCGCACCGGGTTCATCACCAGGGCCAGGATGCATCCGTAGGCGATGGAATCGATACGTGTGTCCGACGCATAATACGTCCGGTCGGGAAAGAAGCCCGGTGCGTAGACGAGATGGATGCGCCAGGCGAGGACGGCGAGACAGAGCGTTGCGAGCAATGCGCCGATCGTGCGCGGACGAAGCGCGAGGGCGAGCAACATCGCCATCAGCAGCGGATAGACGATGTAGAAGTGCTCCTCGACGGCGAGGGACCACAGAATGCCGGTGCCGTCAGGCACCGTGTTGCCGGGATCGAAGAACAGGCCATAGTAGTTGGCGAAATACAGCAGCTGAGCGGCCAATCCCCGGCCGGTGATGCCGCCGCCCAGCACGCCCGCATAGACGA
The DNA here is from genome assembly GCA_049802835.1 of Bradyrhizobium sp. Lineage (GTDB taxonomy): Bacteria > Pseudomonadota > Alphaproteobacteria > Rhizobiales > Xanthobacteraceae > Bradyrhizobium. The sequence continues at coordinate 9,739 of JBARNF010000126.1, read as the reverse complement.
GGCCGTAGGCGATCGTCAATGTGAGCACCAGGGGAGGCATCAGTCGGAACACGCGGCGCGCGTAGAACTGCGGGACATTGATCGCGCCCGCGCTGTCGTGCTCGGCCATCATCAGTGTCGAGATCAGAAAGCCGCTCACAAAGAAGAAAATGGTGACGCCGAAGCCGCCGGGCACGAGTGCCTGGAGTCCGCAGTGGCCCACGACGACGATCAGCACCGAGATCGCGCGGATGCCGTCCAGCGACGGAATGACCTCGGAGCGATGTGTGTGCAGGGCTGCCGGCGAGGTCGTGACCGCAGCCGCATGATGGCGATCCGATGTCGTTGGCGCGGGGGGCGTGATGTGCGACGGCTGAAGATGAAGAATGTTCGTCATGCTGCCCACAAACAAAAAGGAGGATCGTCGGAAAAGGGATGCCAGCTCGGACGAGGGCCACTCGTCATGGTGATGCGCTCGCCGTGCATCACGGGGAGTCTGCAAGAGGATGGCTCGCTTGCCAGAGCTGGGCCCGCTCCGCATTGACCCGGGCCGTCGCGGCGCGCTTGCCCAGTCGCAAGCACGCTCGCTGATAGGCTCGCAGAAAGCGCCGGAACTCAAGATCGTCGTAGCGCGGCAGGCCTTTCAGCCAGCTCCTGAAATAGCCCCACAGCATCGCCATGCTGCCGATCAGCGCGGGATAGGCGGGCAGATGATAGACGGCCACCGCGACTTGATAGAGTGGTGACGTACCCATGAAATACTGCCCGAACCCTTTGCGCAGGCGACCCGTCCAGATGCCCTTGTGACTGGCGCCCTGCGGCCGCAGATGGACGAAGCGCAGGGGCTCGGTGTCCACACTTTCGGCGATCCAGCCCAGCATGCGGCAGCGGTGGCAGTCGATGCCGTCCCACATCACCTGGCGGACGAAGCCGCCGATCTCCTTGAAGCAGGCGACGCGGTAGAACTTGGTCATGCCGACCGACATCTCGTCGCCGCAGACCTCCGGCTCCAAGGCGCCGGTCTGCGGATGAGCGAACCACGGCTTTCCAGACGTGGTCCCAATCCGCGGATCGCCTTCCATCCGTTCCATCAGCAATTCGAAGTAGCGCTCGGGCAGATCGAGGTCCATGTCGAGCTTGCAGACGTAGTCGAAATCCTCCAGCTGCACGGTATCGAGGCCGGCATAGAAGGCCTCGATGACGCCCGGACCCACCTTGCGTCCGCCGCGATCGGCGCGACGCACCACCCGCAGGTAGGACAGGCGCCGAGCGTATTCTTGGAGAATCGCCGGCGTCTCGTCGCTCGATCCGTCGTCGACGACGATCCACAGCGCGGGGGGCACCGATTGCGCGGCGACGCTGTCCAGCGTCCGACGGAGGTATTGCGCCTCGTCCCGGCAGGGCGAGACGAGCAGGTAGCGCCGCGATGGGGTCACGTATCAAATCCTTTGCCGAACGCCGGAAGACGGATGCTGCGCTTGGACGCGCAAGCCTCGCCGTCCTCCCGGCTTTCAATAAATTAAATAATGATTTAATATCATGTCATGGTCCATGTCAAAATAATCGCGCTATTAAATGTTGCCTCTGCCTCTCGGGCGTTCCCCACAGGCCGGTTTTGGGCATCCGCGTCGGGGCGGGGCTGGGTTCGGGCTTGCGGCAAGCGGATCGGGACCTTCGGCGCGGCGGCGCTGGCGCTGTTGATCGCTTATGGCCCCGTCAACGCGGGCGCCGGAGCCACTGAGACAATCGGAGCCATCCAGCTGTCGACGCCGGGCGTCAGCCTGCTGCCCGCAGATCGCATGGCCGCCTGGACTCCGGGCCTGATGTCCGCCGGCGGCATCCCGGTCCGCACCACGATCTACCGGACACTTGCTCCCGGCGGCGGCGACGATGCAGACGCGATCCAGGCCGCGCTGAACAGTGCGCCTGCGGGCCAGGTGGTGATGCTCAGCCCCGGCACGTTCATCCTCAACGAGCCCGTGCTGATCAGCCGCTCGATCACATTGCGCGGCTCGGGCGCAGGCTCGACCAAGTTGGTGAAGCCGAATGGCGCGCGCCCCAGAACGTCTGCGGTCATTGCCGGCACCAGGGGGATCCAGGTGCCCGTCGATCCCGGCTCGTACGGCCATGATCCGAAGCCGGTCATCATTGTCGGCCCCTCCAGGTGGAATAATGGCCCTGACAGCACGGCGTCCCAGAACCTGCTGGCCGATGGTGCTCAGGGAACGACGACCGTGACGGTGGCCAATGCGGCGGCCTTCAAGGCCGGTGATGTCGTTCTGCTCGACGAAGCTTCAGGCGCCTCCTGGCAACCTACGCCCGCGGGTTTTCCGGGCGGTGCGCGGGTCTGGCAGGGCGACCGTGTCGCCTGGAACATGCATGATCCGGTTCAGCCGGGAGACGACAACGGCGCATCCGACGCCGGAGGTCCGTATGACGACAAACCTGCCGTGCCGCCGAAATCCATGTCGTGGTTCGCGCGAACCGACCGGGCGACCGCCGAGATCAAGGAGATCGCATCGATCGCCGCATCAACGGTCACGTTCACCTCGCCGCTGACGATTGGCTATCGCGCAAGCCACCAGGCGCAGCTCACGCCCTACAGCACCGATCCGAACAGCGGCGGTCATGCCGGCAACAAGCGGGACATTCACGTCGCCAAGGCCGGCGTGGAAGATCTCAGCATCATCGGCGGAGCGGACGGAGCATTGAGATTCGAAACCGCCGCCTATTCATGGGCCAAGGCGATCGAAGTGACGCAATGGCTCGGCGAAGGCGTGGCGATCGACAACTCGTTCCGGGTCGAGCTCCGCGACTCCTATATTCACGTGGGCTCGTGGCCCGAGCCGGGCGGAGCGGGATACGCGATCAGCCTTGCAGCAGGCTCTTCGGAAGTCCTGATCGAAAACAACATCCTCATCGACGTCTGCAAGAACATGGTGTTCCGGTCATCTGGCGCCGGCAGTGTCGTCGCCTACAATTATGCCGATGATTCCTTCGATTTCGACAACCCGGGCTGGGTCGAGGTTGGCATCAATGCGTCGCACATGGCCGGCTCGCACCACGTGCTGTTCGAAGGCAATCTGTCCCACAATGCCGACAGCGACTATACCCATGGCAACGCGATCTATCTGACGTTCTTCCGCAATCACCTGACGGCCCAGCGCCAGCGCTTCGTCGACCGGGCGGGTCTGCGGGCCGTGGGTCTGGCTTATGGATCGTGGTGGGATTCGTTCGTCGGAAACGTGCTGGGACGTCCGGGACGGATGAGCGGTTGGAACTATGACGATCCATCCATGGGGATGAAGGCCGCGATGTGGGGCAATGGTGGCGTGGGCAACATCTGGATGCTGGGCTATGATCCTGAGCGATGGGCGATGACGCCGGATCGGAAGACGCTGGAAACGGTCATTCGCGGCGGCAACTTCGACTATCTGACCAACAAGCTGGTGTGGACGGAGCGCCTGCAACCGCAGCCGCTTCCGGCCTCGCTCTACCTGAGCGCCAAGCCCGGCTTCTTCGGCCACTATCAATGGCCCTGGGTGGATCCCGCGGGCGACACCAAACTGCATACGCTGCCGGCCAAAGCCAGGCTCGACGCAGGTACGCCGTTTGCCGCGGTGCCGGGCGCTACGCAATAGACCCGCTGCGGCCGAAGGCGTTGAATTTGGATCGTGGTGCCGGTCAGAAACGGATGCCCAGCCGAGGGCGCCACGTCGATCGTGAGCGGCCAAACCGGACGGGCCTCGTGGGCGCCGGCTGATAGGTGGGCATGCTCAGCTGCGACCTGCGCCAATATCGGGCAGCCTCGACGGTGACGAGCACAAAGACGACCCAGGACACATCGAAGGCGCGCAGCCACAACGTCTCGAGAAAATTGTAGATCATGACGAACAGGGCGACGGACAGCAGGATCCACGCGCGCTTGTAGTCGTAGTCCATCACGCGCCCGATGACATGAACGGTGGCGACGAGAAAGACGACGAGGAAGGCGAGGCCGACATAGCCCAGTTCCAGAATCGCGTCGTAATAGCCGTTGTGCGAGTTCGGCATGCCCTTCACCCAGCCGGGCGCCTCGGTCACGCTCGGCGCGTCCGCTCCGACCAGCCAGAAGCTCTGGTACCCCCACCCCAGGAGAGGCCGCTGCGCGATCTCGGTTTCCGAGAAGCTCCATATCGTCGTGCGACCCGTGAAGCTGGAATCCCCCGTCAGCAAATAGGCGATGCGGCTGGTGTTGAAGCCGGCCAGTTGGCAGAACAGGTAGTAGCAGAGAGCCAGCGCTGCCAGGATCAGCACCGGAGCGATCCGGGATGTCTTCGCGATCAGCAGTGTCAGGGCGGCCAGGACCGGCGCAACGAGTGCGAGACCCAGCGCGGTCTTGGAGTTGCTGAAGAAGATCAGGAGCACCGCCGCAGCAGCCACGATGATCCCCAGCGCACGACGGTGACCGGAATGGAGCAACTCGTGCACGGACAGCAGGAAAGCGATCGCGGCAAACTCCCCCAGCAGGTTCTTCCCCGAGAAATAGCCCTGGTAGCCGATGTCGACCAGCGTCGCGCCGTACTGCGCGAGCGTTGCGTATCCGCCGGGTATCAAGATGACATTCAGGATCACGCCGACGGCGAAACATAGGAAGACCCCGCGCAGGATGTCCGCAGTCGGGCGCGACAACAACGCGGGCAGCACGACGGCCGTGAGCACCATCGCCTCCTGCACGAAGCGGACGATGGTGAATTCGGGCTTGAGCGCCCACGCGGCGCTGGCGCCGGCGAACGCGAAGTAGGCGCCGAGGCTGACGATATTCGGCGGGAAGGCCGGCCGACGACTGCGGGACAGACGTTGTGCCACCACGGCGAGGGTGACGGCAGCCAGAGCGGGCCAAAAAACTCGATTCTCCGTGCGACTTTCCAGGAGACCCTGCAGCCCAGGAGACGGCGGAAAACTGAAATAGATCAACGGCTGAATGACGGACGAATAGGCAAATGCCAGCACCGGAATCAGCGCGCAGATGTCGAACGTCCCCGCAGAACTCCGCGACTCGGCGGATGTGAAAGTCGTCGCTGGAATTCCGGGCATTCGGCGGCTCTGTTTCAAATATCAGAATTTAACCTTCGGCGAGCCGGTCCGGCTCTAGCCATATAAATCCTACCCGCATGCTCAATTAAATAAAAGTCTTTAACCGACTTGCGGCTGGCCTGCCGCGGGTCGCCGCAAATATGTTCCGTCGCCCACAATTAAACCACATTAAATAAATCATATGATTTAAATTAAATAATGGAATTTTGGGCCGCCCCCTTCGGGTCAGGCGGGAGCGGCGGCAGGCGTCCGCAACCCGGCACCCTCGTGCGGGCGAGCAGATTGAGGGAGAGCTGTCGATGCTGACCACGCAGGAATTGCAGGAGGCTCAACGCTCGTATTTTCGCGTGGACCGCTCCAGTGCGGGCCGCGACCGATCCGAGGTCGAAGCGCCGAGGGCCGAGGTAGCGGTGCCCGACGATCTGTCTCGCGACGTCTACTGCATCCTCGGAATACCGATCGATGCCATCGGGATGCGCGGCGTCCTGCACCGCATCCGGGACGCCGCGCGGCGCAAGACGCGTCTTCTCATTTCGACGCCCAATCTCAACTTTCTGGTCGCGAGCCAATCCAACCGGAGCTTCAGGGAGTCGCTGATCCTCAGCGACCTCTGCACCGTCGACGGCATGCCGGTCGTCTGGATCGCTCGGCTCATCGGGATCCCGATCAGGAGCCGGACGGCGGGCGCTGATATCTTCGAGGCCCTGAAATCCGATGTCGGTTCAGCGCATGCGCTCGGGGTCTTTCTGTTCGGGGGCCCGGAAGGTGCCGCCGAGCGAGCCGCCGGGACCCTGAACAGGCTGGACGGCGGCCTGAGATGCGTCGGCTGGTCGAATCCCGGTTACTGCTCGGCCGAGGAATTGAGCCGCGATCACATCATCGAAGAGATCAATGCGAGCGGCGCAGACTTTCTGGTTGCTTCGCTGAGCAGCCAGAAAGGGCAATCCTGGCTCCAGCGCAATCATCACCGCCTCCAGATCCCGGTTCGCGCTCACCTTGGCGCCGCGCTCAACTTTCAGGCCGGTACGGTGAAGCGCGCTCCTCCCATTCTGCGACGGCTGGGATTCGAGTGGCTGTGGCGCATCAAGGAGGAGCCCTATCTCTGGCGGCGATACTGGAACGACGGGACGGCGATGCTGCGCCTGCTGCTCACCCACGTGCTGCCGTTCGTGCTCTGGACCTGGTGGATGCGGCGGACGCATGAGCGGGGAGAAGCCCTGACCATCACGCAGGACTACGGTTCGCGAGCGGTTACGCTCAGCCTTTCAGGGCCGGCCGATGCGCGGCACGTGGACAGGGCCATTCCGGTCTTCCGCGCAGCTGCCGCATCTCACAAGCGGATCGTACTCGATTTGTCCAACGTCTGCGCCATCGATGCGCGCTTCCTTGGATTGCTGCTGATGCTGAGGAAGCAATTGGAGACGCAAGGCTGCGTTGCGACATTCGTGGGCGTCTCGCCGCTCATGGCGAGAATATTCCGCTTCGGCGGACTTGATCTTCAATGATCTTTGGCATCCGCACCGACGAACGTCGGCCAGCTCGCGCCTCTTCTGGAGCCCATGATTTGCCGAGCCGTGCAGCCGCAGCGCACGCCGCGGCGTCCATCACCGCTCCTCACGGGGTTACGACGCCGCCGAGCCGCCGTCGGCGAAATGTCTGGCGGCTCGCATGTCCCGGCACGCTTGCAATTTGGGAGAGCGGGCGGGCTGATTGGCGAACCTCGCTTTTCGGCTGACCACTTTTCACGAAACGGTTGGTGTTCGGAGAATCGGCGTTGGACGCTTCAGGGCAAAGACGGCGCGAAGTCTTGATCGACTTCTATCGAAGCTGCTCGATGCTGTTCGTCTTCTACCACCACACCGCGAACGTATTTCCGGATTCCGTCGACCTGTTCACGAAATTCAATCCCTTCGCCGAATTGTTCATCACGATTTCGGGGTTCATGGTTGGGTTCGTCTATCTCCACAAGGAGAGCTATCGGCCGCTACTTGTACGCGGGCTGAGAGTCCTTGCCGCCTATTTCGTCATCTCGGTCCCGGTCGCGATCGGCATGGCGGTGCTCGGCAAGAAGCGGGAACCGGTGGGGCAAGCGATCTTGGACGTCCTGACGTTCCAGTCGGAGCCGACTGCGATCACCATCCTGAAGTTCTATGGGCTGATGTTCCTGCTGCTGCCGTTGATTCTCCCGGCCTTCAAGCGCAATAGGCTCGTCGTGCTGGCGCTGTCGGCCTTGATCTTTGTGGCCTGCACCTGGTTTGCCAATACGAAAGCCCTCGCGTTCGAGAATCCGGCAGCGATTCTGCTGCTGTTCTCGTTGCAGGCGCAGCTGTTTCTCATCCTGGGCACCCGGCTGGGAGACCTGCATCGATCCAACCGTCTGATCGGCCGGCCGTTCTACACCGTGATGGGCGCGATATTCGTCTTCGGACTGGTGCTCGACTGCTATCTCGGCTTTCCCAGCAACGGGGAAAAGTATCCGTATCGGTTCGACAAGCTCGTCAACCTGCTGTGGACGTTGCCGCTGTTGTTGGCGCTGTTGTGGGCCGCATTCGCGAACACCCGGCACTGGCCGGCGGTCGCCCTGATCCTTAATGTGGGCCAGAATTCGCTGGTTGCGTTCCTGGGATCGGAAGTCGTGCGCCAATCGGTAAAGCTGGCGCTCCTGATGGGGGGAATTCACCCGCAGGTATACGGTCAGACCGTGGTGGGTCTCCTCGACGTGGTCCTGGTGACAGTGATACTCTGGCTCTATCGGGCGCACTGGCAGCATCGGGATCCGGTGTTGCACCCGCTCGGTAGCCGGTAGGCGGCTTTATCCCGGACGGAGTGTTGCCCCGCTGCGCTTGCTCGAATCGTTCCGACCGGCTTAGCTCGACGCTAACCATTCCCGGATAGCCTCTCGAATCGCCGAGGAGGCAAGGATCGATGTGGGTGATAGCGCTTCATCTTGGTGCCGGAGTGGTTGCAGGTGCGATGTTCACTGTTCGCACGCTGCTGGCCCTGGTCGCGATCAATCTCGTCGAATGCCTTGCTGCTGCGATGACCGGCGGCTTGTCAGCCGCGCTCTACCCGGCTGCCGGTCTGGTCGCCGTTCAGGTCGGCTATCTCGCCGGCATGTATCTCCGCAGCGCGCTGGAGCGCGCAGGGATCGCGCATCCTTCGATCCGGCCCGAGCATCAGCGCTGATCTTTTCGAGGCGAGCATCCGAAGACGACCTACTCGGCCATGACGCTGCCGTACCGGGCATAGTATTCGTGGTTGTAGTAGTCGCCGAAATGATAGGCGTAGCGCTTCAGCGCCTTCATGTCGGTCTTGTTGAGCACGACGCCGAGAAGGGCGTCGTAGACGTTCGGCGCGGTATTCAGCGCATGCTCGACGACCTCGGCGGTCGTGCGTCCCCACTCCACCACGAGGACGAAGCTGTCGAGTAGCGCCGAGATGGCGCGCGCGTCGGCCACGGGCGCAAGCGGCGGGAGATCGACGATGACGTAGTCGTAGGCTTCGCGCAGCTGCTCGAACAGCTTTCTCGTCCGGTCATTGGACAAGACGTCGCTCGTATCGGATTGTGCGGCTCCCTTTCCGGGCAGGAAATGCAGTCCCGACACCGGGTCGGTCCAGACGGTGTCTTGGAGGGATCGCACGCCTGTCAGGATGTCGATGATGCTGCCGCAGGCCTCGGGGGCAAGAGCGGCCGAAAGCGACGGATTCCGGAGGTCACAGTCGACCACGATGACCCGTTTCCCCGTGTTCGCGATGAGTTGGGCGAGCGACGCCGCTATCATCGATTTGCCCTCGTTCGGCAGCGCGGACGTCAGGCCGAAGACCTTGCGCGACGTTCGGCTCGGATCCAGATCGATCGCAACTTTCAGCGACCGGATCGATTCCGCGAAACGGGATGACGGCATCGCCGTCGCCGCCCAGCACGTTCCGGCTCCCCTCGACAGCGTGCGTTGAGGACAGTCCCCGCCGGGCTCTGCCGTGGCGCAGGCCGCTTCCCGGGTGACCCGGGTCACTTCGCCCGCCTTGAGGAGGGGGACGACCGAGAGGCAGGGGAGACGCAGGCGGTCTTCGACCTGGGACGTCGTTCGAAAGCTGCGGTCTCTCATTTCCGCCAGCAGTCCAAGTCCTCCCCCCAGCGCAAGTCCGCCGAACAGGCCGAACGCCATCAGCAGGATGGACTTCGGCTTGGTCTTCTTCTTCGGTGGTGTCGCCGGCGAGATGACGCGCGCCTTCGCAATCGGAAACGAGTCCTGCTGGACGGAGCCCATATAGCGCTGCAGGAAGCCGTCATAGAGGGCGCGATAGCCTTTGGCGCTGGTCTCGAGTTCGCGGATGCTGACCTCCGCGGCCCGCGTATCGTGAGACTGTGCCACGGCCTGCGCCAACTGCTTTTCGACTTCCTGCTGCTGTTGCTTGGCTTCGCCGTAATCGTGCCTGGCGACGTCGGCGAGGCGCCGCACCTCGTCGAGGATCGCCTGGCGGATGCTCTTCATCGTCGCCCGGATATTGATGACCGCGAGATGATCGTTGCCGTATTTTGCGGAATATTCATATTCTCGCTTCGCGTTGTCGAGATATTGCTGGCGCAGGCTGTTGATGATCTGCGTGCTGTTCGAGTTGCTCAGCGACAGGCCGTCGGGCGGGTTGAGATTGCCGCTGAGCTCGGCCGGAGAAAAGTCCGAAA
>JBARNF010000125.1:0-1695 GCA_049802835.1 Bradyrhizobium sp. | reverse complement strand
ACCCACACGCCCGTATTGGACGGCAGCATCCGCGGCTGGCTTGCCGCACTCGGCGAGCTCAGCGCCCTGCCCGCGCAACGCGTGGTTCCCGGTCACGGTCCTGTGAGCGAATGGCCGGCGGCCCTCGCCGACGAGCGTCGCTATCTCCAGACGCTGGCCTCGGACGTACGCGGGCTCGTCAAAAGCGGCAAGCCGATTGCGGCAGCGGGCACCGCCGCGGGCTCCGAGCGATCCCGATGGGAATTGTTCGACGACTTCAACACCCGCAACGCAACTGCAGCATTTTCGGAAATTGAATGGGAATAGCGCGGACATTGCCCTATATTGCGTTCGTTGCTTCCGCATGAAGGTGGCGTATGCCCGGATCTCCTTTCCGCCTGTTTGCCGTCGCTGGCTTGTTCCTGTTCGCCGCGCCGCTGGCGCTTGCCGCAGAGCCGAATGACCCCTGGCCCGGCCTGGTTCAGGACATCTTCAACAACCGTCCGATGAACGACGGCAGCGACGTGATATCAGTCGAAATGCCCGTCCGTGCCGAGGATGCCGCCATCGTGCCGGTGACCTTGCGAACGAAACTTTCCGCCAGCGACAGCCGGCAGGTGCTGAGCATTACGCTGGTCATCGACCAGAACCCGGCGCCGATGGCCGCAAAATTCCAGCTCGGGCCCGACGCCAAGGTGTCGGAAATATCCACCCGCGTCCGCGTCAACAATTACACCGATGTTCATGCGGTAGCCGAACTCAGCGACGGCAAACTCTACGTTACCAAGACTTATGTGAAGGCGTCCGGCGGCTGTTCGGCGCCTGCGGCCAAGAATGCCGACGAAGCCAAGGGCAGGCTCGGCCAGATGCGCTACCGACAGTTCGCAAAGGCCGGCGAAGGCCCGACCAGCGGCGCGCGCGAGGCCCAGATCATGATCGGGCATCCCAACAATTCCGGCCTGCAGATGGACCAGGTCACGCAATTGTATGTCCCGGCATTCTTCGTCAATGAACTGCGGCTCTGGCAGGACGACAGCCTGGTATTGACGATGGAAGGCGGCATTTCAATTTCGGAAGACCCCAATATCAGGTTCACCTACGTGTCGAACGGCGCGAAAAATTTTCGCGCCGAGGCCAAGGATACCGAGGGACACGTCTTCCAGCGCGAATGGAAGATTGACGATTCCGGGATTTGACGCGGCCCGCGTGCAGCGCCTCAGAAACAGCGCACTTCCGCCTCGGCCTGGGCCCGCCTGAGTTCGTTCAGCGCGCTTGCCGCCTGCTCTGATGTGCGGAACTGCCCGCCCAGATTTCCCCGGACCTGCGCCATGCTGAGCACGGTCTCGGCCGTAACGTAGCGCGCATAGGGGACCAGCGACGCGACTACATCGACCGAGCAGGAGCATTGCTCGATCGCCTGCCGCGTTTCGCCATTTGCCTTCAGGCAACCAAACACATATTCGACGCGCGCCGACGTCGGATAATCGTTGATCTCCTCGGCGCGCGTGGCCACTGACATCGTCATCAGCGCCATCAACGCGGCGACAATACGTCGTACCGATCCGACAAGCGCCATCGTCTTCCTCCCACTGCTAATCGCGGAAGCTATGCTATGACTGGCGTACTGAAAAGCGGACGTTCGAGGAAACGGCTCAAGGAACATGAAACTTCTTATTCGCGTGCTGCTTGCCACGATTGTTTCGGTCTCGCTCGGCA
>JBARNF010000124.1:0-2238 GCA_049802835.1 Bradyrhizobium sp. | reverse complement strand
AGGAGACACTGACGCCGATCGTCTTCAGAGTGGGCAGTCTTGTTTCCCTGCCGGAGAAAGACAACGTGCCGCCGAAATCCACGGCCTCACGCCTTCCTCAAGCGACCAAGAAGCGGGTCGAACCCAGCCAGAAGCAAAACGGCGATGGTACGAAGTACGAGATGACGACCTCTGAAATGGTGCACTACCATTCGGCTTCGGTAACAATTGCCGAGTTGTGCGCCAAGCTGGCGCCGATCGTAAAGACATACGCCAGAGAAGGCACGCGAAAGCCGCGCGACGTTTCGATCAGACTGAACTTCGACGGACATAAAACGGTTTCCGGCGCGCAATGGACGCCGCGGTTGACGCATTTCCTACTGGGCCTGATATTCCTGGAGCCCAAAGTTCACCACCCGAAGGAAGGCCGCCACACCAAACCGACAGGGGTTCAGGCTCCTAGAGCGACGGCTCCGAGGCGTGAGGACGGTCCCCTCACTCAAGAAGAATTGGCTAGGCGCCTTTCGGCGCTAGGACGCGTCGTCGTGAAGGGGCAATAGGGGATGGAATTTCGCATCGCCGACACTTTCACCGACAGCCTTTCGCGGTTGACTGCGCAGCAACAGAAGGCAGTGAAGACCACAGCCTTCGACCTTCAGATGAATCCGTCATCCCCCGGTTTGTCGTTCCACAAGCTCGACCGCGCCAAGGATGCGAATTTCTGGTCGGTGCGCGTCAATGCCGATGTCCGTCTGATCGTCCATCGGACGCAATCGAGCCTGCTGCTCGCCTATGTTGATCACCACGACGACGCCTACAAATGGGCGGAGCGGCGAAAGATCGAGCGTCATCCGACCACCGGCGCCATGCAGCTCGTCGAGATCCGCGAGCGCATTCAGGAAGTCGAGATCCTCAGGCCAAAGGAGATGGCGGAGCCCAAGACGGCCCCGACCCCATCACCCAAGCCGAAACTCTTCGACAATCTTCGCAAGTTCGAATTGATGGCCTTCGGCGTGCCCGAGGAATGGGTCAACGACGTGCGCGCCGCTACCGAGGACACCCTCTTCGACATCATCACTCACCTGCCGCAGGAGGCGCAGGAAGCGCTTCTGAAGCTTGCAGTCGGCGAGAGGCCAGAACCGCCGCCGCGCCCGCCGGTCGAAGCCGATCCCTTCGCACACCCGGACGCGCAGCGGAGATTCCGCACCCTGACCAACGTCGAGGAATTGCAGCGCGCGCTCGACTATCCGTGGGAAAAGTGGGCGGTCTTCCTTCATCCCTCGCAAGCCGCCTTGGTCGAACGCAGCTATTCGGGACCGGCGCGCGTCTCCGGCTCGGCGGGGACGGGCAAGACTATCGTGGCCCTACACCGCGCGGCGCATCTCGCCCGGGCAAATTTGCAAGCGCGCGTCCTGCTGACGACATTCTCAAAAGCGCTCGCGAACGCATTGCGCGTCCGGCTTACCACGCTCGTCGGGAACGAGCCCACCGTTGCCGGCCGGATCACGGTGAAAGCAATCCCCGCCGTGGGTTACGACCTTTACAGGGAGCGTTTCGGCCAGCCGAATATTGCGGCGCAAGCGCTGATCAAGAACCTGCTCGCCAAGGCCGCTGCGGAAGTCGAATGCCACAAATTTTCGTCGCACTTCCTGTATGGCGAATGGAGCGACGTGGTCGACGCCTGGCAATTGAAGTCCTGGGAGGCGTACCGGGATGTCTCCCGGCTCGGCCGCAAGACAAGAATCGGCGGAAAGCAGCGGGAGATTCTTTGGGCGATCTTTGAGCGCGTGCGAGCCCGCCTTGCTGAAAAGAAGGCGGTGACATGGGCCGACGTGTTCGGCCGTCTCGCTGACGATCTAGCCGCCGGGGGCAAGACGCCGTTCAACTACGCGGTGGTGGATGAGGCTCAGGATCTCGACGTCGCCGAGGCGCGGTTCCTCGGCGCACTATCGGGCGACAAGCCGGATGGCCTGTTATTCACGGGCGATCTTGGTCAACGCATCTTCCAGCAGCCGTTCTCGTGGAAGGCCCTCGGGCTCGATGTGCGGGGGCGTTCTTTTACCCTGCGGATCAACTACCGGACTTCGCACCAGATACGGATGCATGCAGACCGACTGCTTCCGGCCACCGTATCGGACGTGGACGGCAATGCCGAAGGCCGCCACGGCACCGTGTCGGTGTTCGACGGACCGCCGCCGATGGTCGCGGTGTTCGCCAACCCCGACGAAGAGCAAAAGGCTGTCGGCCAATGGATATCCG
>JBARNF010000123.1:0-1570 GCA_049802835.1 Bradyrhizobium sp. | reverse complement strand
AGGTGCCGCGTTCGCGCTCGCAATCGCTGCAAGCGATATGATGGCAATGAAAAGATTGGCTATCGAAATCCTGGTCATCTCAACTCCCCTCATGAAGGTGGATCGCAGAGATAAAGACGCCCGGCGCGGGCTTCTATTCCGTGGCCGCTCGTTTCTTTTCCGGTGGTGAAGGCGTCAGGTCGCCGGGCCTCTGCCGCGGAAGCGCGCCGCCGAAAAGCCGGCCATGAGTATGAATTGCCTGCGCGATGTATTATGTTTCGCAATGCGTCCAAGACGTCGAGATAGTTCTGATGCGATATGTCGTGCTCGCCGCTGTTCTATCGGTGTTTCCCGCACTGGCCCAGGCTGCCGCATCGTCGGAAGGGCCAATCACCGGTTTCGGCCGACGACTCGGCCAAGAGCCTCATGCTGCGCCATGGTGACGAGGCGGCGGTCCAAGATGGTCTGTTCTCCGGGGTAGAGGACATCACCTACAAGGGTCTCGCTTTGCATCCGCGCTCTCCAGAGTGGCGAATAGAGGTGTTTTTTGCCGATGAAACAATGAGCCGCGCGGCGCGCTTGACCTTGCACGATACCAAGAGCAGTCATTGGAACGTAGCCGGCGTGACCCTCGGCTCAACATTGGCCGAGGTTCAGAAGATCAACGGCAAGCCGTTTCTGGTCAGCGAGTTCGACTCGGACTTCAGCGGCTTTGTCGTGGACTGGAAGGGAGGCGTGCTCGGCCGTCCTCTGCCCGGCGGTTGCATGCTCGTGGTGCGCTTTGGTCGCAACAGCGATCGGGGCGCCCCCCAAGGAAATCGGATCTCATCCAACAATGTCGAGCTGCTCAGATGGGGGCCGGTCGTCGAGCAGATCGAGGTGAGATTCCCCGACAAGTGATTGTCTCTGCTTCCCGCATCGCTTCGCATAGAGCAGCTGCAGCAGAAGGCGATCGAGCCGCAACTTCACCGCACCAGCGCCGTTGCGATCTGCAATGCCGAATCCAGCGCCTGATCTGCGGCCGCGCCATCGGGCATGGCGCGTGAGATCGCGATGGCGCCGACCATCATGGCGATGATGCTCCACGCACGCCGCTCGCGCTCGGGTCCTTCGCCGGACAGAACATTCGCCATCTTGCGGACCAGCTCCTGCATTTTGCGCTCGTAGGTCGCCCGTATCTGCGGATTTGCGCGAGCGACGTCCGCGCTCAAGGTGGGCATGACGCAACCGGATGCCGGGTCCGCGCGATGTTCGGCACTGATATACATCGCCAACCATTCCCGGAGACGGTCCTGCCGCTCCGTGAGGCTGCCGCTTTCGGAATCGATGAACGGTTCGCCGACGCAGGTCGCGATCACCTCTTCCAGCAGCGCCTCCTTGTTGGAAAAGTTCGAATAGAAGGCCCCGGAGGTGGCGCCGGCCGATGCAGCCAGGCCGTCGACCCCGATCCCATTGAAGCCGTTTGTTCTCAGAGCCCTGGCCCCGGCCTGCAGGATGGCTTCCTTGGCCCTGGCTTTCTGATCCGGCGGATATCTCATCACAAGCCTCTGACGATCTCTTGACCACACTTGTCCTTAAAATAACGTACGTT
>JBARNF010000122.1:0-1703 GCA_049802835.1 Bradyrhizobium sp. | reverse complement strand
TGCTTCGTCATCACCCCTTCGCCGAGGGACTGGATGAAGACACGCTGAGCCTGATCGCCGGATGCGCCAAGAATGTCGTGCTGCAGCCGGGCGACTATCTTCATCGCGAGGGCGCTGCAGCGGATTCCTTTTATCTCGTGCGACATGGCGCCGTGGCGCTGGAGACTTTCGTGCCGGGGCGCGGAGCTTTCACCTTTCTCACCGTCAAGAGCGGCGAAATTCTTGGCGCCGACTGGCTCATTCCGCCCTATCGGTCGTCATTCGATGCGCGCGTCGTCGAATTGACGCGGGCGATCTCGTTCGACGGCAAGTGTCTGCGCGGCAAATGCGAGGCGGATCCGCGCGTCGGCTATGAAATGATGAAGCGCTTCATACCGCCGCTCGTCAAACGCTTGCAGTCGGCGCGCATGCAGGCGCTCGGGATGTATGATGCCGCCAACGCTTAAAGCCTGCACGCCGCCGCCCTATCCGATGGCGCCGAGCATGACGCCGGTGACGCGCTTCATTCGCGAGTCGGCGGAGGTGTTCACCTTCGATCTCGCGCCTGAGCGCGCGACGCCGTTCACGCCGGGGCAGTTCAACATGCTCTACGCATTCGGCGTCGGCGAAATACCGATCAGCATCAGCGGCGCCGCCGATGCGCCTGATCGGCTGACGCATACGATCCGCGCCGTCGGGCCGGTGAGCGCGGCGCTCGGCAGATTGAAGGCTGGCGACCAAGTAGGCTTGCGCGGTCCTTTCGGCGTCGGCTGGCCGGTCGAGGAAGCCAAGGGGTTCGACGTCCTGCTGATTGGCGGCGGCATCGGCCTCGCGCCGCTTCGGCCGGCGATTTACTGGCTGCTGCGCCATCGCGCCGCTTACGGCCGGGTGGGCGTGCTCTATGGCGCGCGCACGCCGGACGACCTCATCTTTGTCAGCGAACTTGAAGAATGGCGGAAGACGCCTGACTTCCAGCTGCGCGTCGCGGTGGAGCGCGCCGGACCAGATTGGACCGGGGACGTCGGCTATGTGACGCCTTTGCTGTCCAAGCTTCGCTACGATCCGGCGGACGCCATCGCCATGATCTGCGGACCGGAAGTGATGATCCGGGCGACCGCGCTCGCGCTCGAAGATGCGGGCATTGCGGATTCGCGAATCTTCGTCTCGATGGAGCGCAATATGAAATGCGCCATCGGCCATTGCGGCCACTGTCAATTCGGTCCGCTGTTCATCTGCAAGGACGGGCCGGTCCATCGCTACGATCGCGTGCGCGATCTTCTCGCTTATCGGGAGCTGTGACGTGGCGCGCATTCGACCAAGACTCGCTGTCTGGAAATTCGCCTCATGCGACGGCTGCCAGCTCAGCCTCCTCGATTGCGAGGACGAATTGCTGGAAATCGCCGGCGAGGTCGAGATCGCGCACTTCCTCGAGGCGACGAGCGCGTCGGTCGAAGGTCCATACGATCTTTCCCTCGTCGAAGGTTCCGTGACGACCGCGCACGATGCGGCGCGCATCCAGGAGGTCCGTAAACAGTCGCGGTTCTTAATTACGATTGGCGCCTGCGCCACCGCAGGAGGCATTCAGGCGCTGCGTAATTTCGCCGACGTGCGCGAATATGCGGCGATCGTCTATGCGCGGCCGGACTACATCCAGACGCTGGCGACATCGACCGCGATCTCCGATCACGTGAAGGTTGACTTTGAACTGCGCGGCTGTCCGATCA
>JBARNF010000121.1:0-18454 GCA_049802835.1 Bradyrhizobium sp. | reverse complement strand
GGTGCCTTGGGGCGATCAGATGTGCCGGTCCTGCTTGAGGCGGTCCAGGGCGCCGGCGAGCTCAGGCGGCAGCGAGCGGAAGCCCTTGGCACCCGCGAGCGACAGCAGCGGCCGCAACCGTGATCCTTCGAGGAAGCGCGGCTGGCGCTCGGGCGGCACCAGCCCATCGAACACCAGCACGAGCGTGGTCGCGACCATGCCGACCCGGATCGCGCCGAGCAGGGCGCCACCGAGCCGGTCACCGAAGCCGGCCTCGAAACCGATCGCCTCGTCCAGCACGATGCGGCCGATCTTGCCCAGCGCCACGCCGATGACGAGGAACGCCGCGAAGAACTGCAGCCAGTTCTGCGCCAGGGGCGCGCCGTGCGAGTCCTGCAGCTGCGGGCTCATCGCCGCGACGGCTCCCATCGCGATCGGCATCGCCAGCAGATAGGCCAGGATCGTGATGGCACTGCGCAGCAGTCCGGTGGAAAAGCCGCTGTAGACGGCGATCACCAGGGCGGCACATGCGGCGAGGTCGAAGGCGTTCATGGCTGATCCGCTGTGTAGGTTTGCCCATGTAAACAAATCGCCTTTGCGCTCCTTCAAATCGTCTGTATCAATCCACGCCAAAGAGACGAGAGAAACGCGAGGGTGTCTGCATGTCCGACCTGTTCGACGTGAGCCGCGAAGTGATCTTGATCACCGGCGCAAGCCAGGGACTCGGCCGGCAGTTCGCGCGTGTGCTGTCGGCCCATGGCGCTGCCGTCGCGCTCGCCGCGCGCCGGACCGGCAAGCTCGAGACGCTCGAGGAGGAGATCAAGGCCAAGGGGGGCAGGGCTGCAGCGGTCGAAATGGATGTGACCAGCACAGCATCCATTGCCAAAGCGATCGATGCAGCGGAAGCGGCGCTCGGGCCTGTTACGGTGCTGATCAACAATGCCGGCATCGCCGTGGAGAAGCTCGCGGTCGAGCAGAGCGAAGCCGATTGGGATGCCGTGATCGGCGCCAATCTCAAGGGCGCCTATTTCGCCGCCACCGAAGTTGCGCGTCGGATGATCGCGCGCAAGGCCGGCGGCAACATCATCAACATCGCCTCGGTGCTCGGCTTCGGCGTGGTGAAGTTCATTTCGCCTTACGCGATCTCCAAGGCGGGCGTGGTGCAGACCACCAAGGCGCTGGCGCTGGAATTCGCGGCCCACGACATCCGCGTCAATGCGCTGGCGCCCGGCTATATCGACACCGACATCAACCACGACGTCTGGGCGACGCCTGCCGGCGAGAAGCTGATCAAGCGCATCCCGCAGCGGCGCGTCGGCCACGAGAGCGATCTCGACGGCGCCATCATGCTGCTGGCGTCCAACGCCTCGCGCTACATGACCGGCAGCGTGGTGACGGTGGACGGCGGCTTTCTTCTGACGTGATTTGCCGCTGTTTCAACACACACCGTCATGGCCGGGCCCGTCCCGGCCATCCACGCCCATCAGCATGAGCGCCGATGCTCAACTCATTCAGCGCATTTCGCTGCGGATCATGTCGGCCGCCTTCTCACCGATCATGATGGTCGGTGCATTGGTGTTGCCGCCGATCAGGGTCGGCATGATCGAAGCGTCGACCACGCGCAGGCCGGACAGGCCGTGCACCTTCAACGCGGGACCGACCACCGCGAGCGGATCATCGACGCCCATCTTGCAGGTGCCGACGGGA
This sequence comes from Bradyrhizobium sp., assembly GCA_049802835.1. Taxonomy (GTDB): domain Bacteria; phylum Pseudomonadota; class Alphaproteobacteria; order Rhizobiales; family Xanthobacteraceae; genus Bradyrhizobium. The sequence goes on along the minus strand of JBARNF010000121.1, from coordinate 16,768 downwards.
TGATAGACCGTGTCGACGCGGGCGCGCAGCACCGCGCGGATGTCGTCATCGGTCCTGACGTTCGAGGTGAACAGGTCGCGCGTCTGCAGGCCGCGCATCGCCGGCGTCTGCATCAGCCGCTGCGTGGTCTTGTAGCCCGCGACCATGGTTTCCAGATCGTCGTCCTCGCCGAGGAAGTTCGGATCGATCAGGGGAGCGGCGAGAGGATCGGCATTCTTCAGCGTGACCGTGCCGCGGCTCTTCGGCCGGAGCAGGCAAACATGACAGCAGAAGCCATTGCCATGGCGTTTGCGGCCGTGATCGTCGGTGACGGCCATGCCGAAATGCAGTTGGATGTCGGGAATGTCGAGGTCCGGGTGCGTCTTCAGGAAGCCGCCGCATTCGGCAAAATTCGAGGTGATCTGTCCGCGCCGTTCGCGGCGATATTGGGCTGCGCCGCGCAGCAGGCGGCCGATCCCGCGCGGTGACAAGGACGAGAAATTGGGATTGTCGGACGTGTAGGCGAAGATGAAGTCGGGATGGTCCTGCAGGTTCTGACCGACGCCCGGCAGGTGATGCACACCGGCGATGCCGAGCCGCGCCAGCGCGGCCTGGTCACCGACGCCGGAGAGCATCAGCAGCTGCGGCGTCTGGAACGCGCCGGAGGCCAGGATCACCTCGCGCCGGCAGCGGATCTCCTTGACCTCCTTGCCCTGACGATACTTGACGCCGACGGCGCGCTTGCCTTCGAACAGGATGAGCGAGGCGTGCGCTGACGTCTCGATCCGCAGATTGCGGCGCGTGCCGAGATGCGGCTGGAGGTAGGCGCGTGCGGCGCTCCAGCGCTCGCCGTTGCGCTGGGTCACCTGGTAGAGGCCGAGCCCTTCCTGGGTCTCGGCATTGAAATCGTCGCGGATCGGAAACTGCGCCTCGCGCGCCGCCTGCAGGAAGATCTCGTGCACGGGATTGTCGGTGCGCAGGCGGTTGACGGGCAACGGTCCCGCCGTGCCGTGATACTCGCCGTCGAAATCGGCATTGCTCTCGGCACGCTTGAAATACGGCAGCACGTCGTCATACGACCAGCCGGTGTTGCCGAGCGCGGCCCAATGGTCGTAGTCGGCGCGATGGCCGCGGATGTAGACCATCGCGTTGATGGCCGAGGAGCCGCCGAGCCCGCGGCCGCGGGGCTGATAGCCGGTGCGTCCGTTGAGACCCTTCTGCGGCACGGTGGTGAATGACCAGTTGTTGACCGGGCCGGCCACCATCAGGAACAGCATGTAGGGCGTGGTGACGACCCAGTTGTCGTTGCGTCCGCCAGCATCGAGCAGCGCCACGGATGTCGCCGGATCTTCTGACAAGCGGCCGGCAATCGTTGCGCCGCCACTGCCGCCGCCCACGACGATGAAATCGACCTCGTCCGTCACACGTGCCTCCCTGATGTATCTTGCTTCTTACTTGGATGTCATTCCGGGGCGATGCGCGAGCCAAATGGCGAAGCCATTTGGTGATGGCGCGTCGAACCCGGAATCTGGAGGTTGGTTTGCGTTCTCATCATCCCGGGGATTCGGGGCCCGCGCTTCGCGCGCCCCGAAATGACGGGCTAGGACAGAAACCGCAGCAGCTTCTCGATCCGGGCGATGCTGGCGCCGTAGGGCGGATAGAGATCCTTCATGCGGTTGAAGGGCGAGCGGTAGAACACCGGCTTCAGCTTGCTGAAGCTGTTGAACCCCCATTCGCCATGATAGTAGCCGATCCCCGAGGCGCCGACGCCGCCCATCGGCTGGTTCATCTGGGCGAAATGCAGCAGGCAGTCGTTGATCGTGACGCCGCCCGAGACCGTGCGCGCGAGCACGGCATCGCGCGCGGCCTCGTCGCGGCCGAACCAGTACAGCGCTAGCGGCCGGTCGTGAGCGTTGATGTAGCGGATCACCTCGCCGGCATCGCGATAGGTGAGGATCGGCAGCAGCGGGCCGAAGATCTCCTCCTGCATGATCGCCATCTCGGGCGTGGCGTCCACCACGACGGTCGGCGGGAATTTGCGCAAGCTCTTCCAGGCGGGGTCTTCCGGACTGGTCGTGTGCAGCAGCCGGGCCCCGCGCGCGACCGCATCCCTGGCGAGCGCTTCCAGCCGCGCATAGTGCCGATCGGAGATGATCGCGGTGTAGTCCTTGTTCGCGGGATTGGTACCGAACATCCGCAGCATGTGTCCATGGACCTTGCTGGCGAACTCGTCGCGTCGCGGCTCGGGCACAAATACGTAGTCGGGCGCGATGCAGGTCTGGCCGGCATTGAGCAGCTTGGCATAGGCGATACGTTCGGCGGCCTCGTCGAGATCGGCCGACGCATCGACGATGGTTGGCGATTTGCCGCCGAGCTCGAGCGTGACCGGCGTCAGGTTGCGCCCCGCTGTCTCCGCGACGATGCGGCCGACACGGGTCGAGCCGGTAAAGACCAGATGATCGAAGGGCAGCGCCGCGAAAGCCTGCGCGATGCCGTCCTCGATGCCGGTGACGGTGAACTCGTTGGCGTCGAAATGAGCCGCAATCAGCTCCTTGAGCAGCGCCGAGAACCGCGGCGTCAGCTCGCTCGGCTTGATCAGGACGCGGTTGCCGGCCGCGATGGCGCCGATGGCCGGCGCCAAGGTCAGCTGCAGCGGATAGTTCCAGGGCGCGATGATGCCGACGACGCCGAGCGGCTGCGGGATCAGTCGGTTGCGGGCCGGGAAGAACTGCAGCGAGGTCGCGATCCGTCGTGGCGCCATCCAGCGCGGCAGCATCTTGAGCGTATGTTTGATCTCGGTCTGGAGGAACAGCGTCTCGGCGATCGTGGTCTCGACCGCGCAGCGATGGCCGAAATCGGCCGAGATCGCCTGCTCCAGGCGCGTCTCGTTGTCGGCGAGCATCGTCCGCAGCCGCTTCAGGCTGTCCAGCCGTGCGCCGAGCGATGGCGGCGGCGTGTTGCGCGAAGCCTCGATCATGGCATGGAAGAGGTCATCGAGCGCCGACAGCGGCGGGCTCTTCAGGAATTGGTCCATGGATGTCTCCTCGCGTGTCCTGCGGCGCGGGCAGGCCATCGTTCTCGTTCGCCTCTCGAAGCTGCCGCGTTGCGGAACCGTTGGCAAGCGTGTGTGGCCGCTGTTTCCGAAAGGATGAGCGCGAACGCCGCCGCCAGGCTGTCGGCGCACGATCGTCATGCGACCCCCCGTCACCCTTTGCCGCAGCCTTCCTGGAACTCTCCCTGGTCGTCAGGGACGGCTCCGGGCTGCCCCGTCGCTGATCCGAACCTGCCTCGTAAGCATATGAATCAACGAAATTTTCCAAATGGTAAGGAGTGTGGCGCCCGGTGTCACAATAAGGCAAAAAAACTTCCGAAAAGCTCTTTCCAAACCGGCCTTGCATTGGTACATACCGCCCGCACCCGACGGCCGGCTTGGCCAACGGGCTCAAGCCTTCTCAGGAAGCCTTTGGGATTGGATCGGCGGCGCTGAAAGGCGTCAGCCAGGAGCGCCCGATAATTCCCTGAAGGCTTCGCACAAGTTAACGCGGGGTGGAGCAGCCCGGTAGCTCGTCAGGCTCATAACCTGAAGGTCATAGGTTCAAATCCTATCCCCGCAACCAAGTTGAAAGAACTCCCGCGGCCTCGGCTCGCGGGAGTTTTTGTTTGGGCTTTCGTCCACCTGGTCGGTGCGCCCGGCGATCCAAGGTGACGCGGCGCCGGTCTCCGTCACGACCTCGCGTTGCTTTCCCGGCGCGCGTCCTGCGCCTCGTCTGTGAACCGCGCAAAACGCAGGGCCAGCGTCGGCAGCACGAGCAGGTTGAGCGCCATAGAGGTCAGCAGTCCGCCGAGGATGACGATGGCCATCGGGCCCTCGATCTCGCGGCCTGGCTCGCCGGCGCCGAGCGCGAGCGGCAACAGGCCGAGACCGGTCACCAGCGAGGTCATCAGGATCGGCACGAGGCGGTCCGCCGCGCCGGCGATCGCGGTTTCCAGACCCCACGCGCGGCCCTCAGCAACGACCAGATGCTCGTAATGCGAGATCATCAGGATCGAGTTCCGAAGCGCAATTCCGAACAGCGTGACGAAGCCGACCATCGAGCCCAGCGACAGGACGCCGCCGGTCAAGGCGACCGCGAACACGCCACCCACGAAGGCGAACGGCAGGTTGATCAGCACCAGCGCGAGGTTGCGCCAATGGCCGGTGACGAATGACAGCAGCAGCACGATGCCGATCGTTGCCAGCAGCGAATTCACCAGCAGGTCGCGCCGTGACCGCGCCTGCGCCTCGGCCGCGCCGGTGAATTCGACGTGCGCGCCGGGCGGCAGCTCGACCTCCTTGGCGATCTTCTTCCTGGCTGCCGCGACGAAGGATTCGAGGTCACGCTCGGCGACGTTGGCGGTGACCGTCTGAACGCGCTGCGCATTGCGATGGAGCACGACGTAGCGCCCGGACGTGCCGTAGACGTCGGCAACCTGCTTCAGGAGAATATAGGCGCCGCTCGGCGTGCGGATCGGCATGTCGCCGATCTCTGTCGGGCGGGCGCTGGCCTCGGGGTCGAGCTTCACGATGACGTTGAAGACGATGTTGCCTTCATAGGCCTGGCCGACCACGTCGCCCTGATAGGCGGTGCGGATCAGCTCCAGCACTTCGACCGCGTCGAGGCCCCAGGCCTGCAGATCGGTCGGCCGCAGCGTCACGTTGACCTGCGGCATGCCCGGCGGCGATTGCTGCTGGATGTCGATCGCGCCCCAGACTTCACCGAGCTCGCGCGCGATGTCGCGCGCTGCACGCTCGAGGTCGTCGAGATCGGGACCGAACACGTTGATGACGACGGCGGCGTTGAAGCCGGAGACCGTCTCCTCGATGCGCTCGGTGAGGTAGGTCTTGATCGACAGGCTGATGCCGGCAAAGTTGGCGAGCGCGGCGCGGATGCGCTGCTCGGCGCGTGCCTGGGCGTCGCCGGACAGGCCCGGCTGCAGATCGACCTCGATTTCGCTGGAATGGGTGCCGGCGGTGTCGACGCCGGCTTCGGCGCGGCCGGTATGCTGGGCGATGCTGCGCACCTCGGGAACGCTGCGCAGGGCCTCAGCGATCAGCGTGCCGAGGCGCAGCGATTCATCGAGCGACGTGCCGGGAAGCGTCGAGACGTGCAGGATGAGGTGGCCTTCCCGCAGATCGGGCAGGAACGTGCCGCCGAAGAATGGCACGATGGCAGCCCCGGCCAGCGTGAGCAGGATCGCCATCGCGGTGACGAGCCTCGGAAACCGGCCGAGCCGGCCCAGCAGCCGCTCGTAACGGCGGCGCGACCAGCGCACCAGCGGCGGCTCGCGCACCTCGCCGCGCGGCTTCCTGCCGGTCAGCAGCATCGTCGACAGCGCCGGCGTCACCGTCAGGGCGACGATCAGCGACGCCAGCACCGCCAGGATGTAGGCGATGCCCAGCGGACCGAACAGCCGGCCGGCGAGGCCCGGTAGCGCCAGGATCGGCACGAACACCAGCAGCACCGCGAACGTCGCGTAGGCGACGGCGCTGCGGACCTCGAGCATGGCGTCATAGACGACGCGGGCTTCGCTGCGCGGTAAGGGCAGGCTTCGGTTCTCACGCAGCCGGCGCACCACGTTCTCGACCCCGATCACGGCATCGTCGACGACCTCCCCGATCGCGATCGCAAGGCCCCCGAGAGTCATCGTGTCCAGGCTCTGCCCCATCCATTGCAGGGCCAGCACCGCCGAGAACAGCGACAGCGGGATCGCGGTGCAACTGATGAGCGAGGTGCGCCAGTCGTACAGGAACAAGAACAGCACGACGATGACCAGCGCGCCACCGATCAAAAGCGCGGACAGCACGTTCTGGGTCGCGGCATCGATGAAGGTCGCAGGCCGAAACAGGTCGGCATGCAGCTCGACCTTTTCGCTCTCCAGCGCCGGGCGCAGCTCCTGCAGCGCAGCCTCGACGCGCGCCGCGACATTGCGCGTATTGGCGCCGTATTGCTGGCTGATCATCAGCATGATGCCGGGCTGCCCGTTGATCAGCGCCCCGCCGATCGGCGGCTCGGGAGCGGTCACGACGGTGGCCACGTCGCCGAGCACGACGCTGGCGCCACCCTGGTGCAGCAGGACCGTTCGCGCGAGCTGCTCCGGCGTCAGCGACTGGCCCTGCGTCTGCAGGATGACGCGCTGATTGGCGGTGTCGACGAAGCCCGCGCCGCGGACCCCGGTGGCCTTGCGCGCGGCGGCCAGGACGTCGTTCATGCCGACACCGAACCGGACCAGGTCGTCGGATCGGACCTGCACCTGAAGCGACCTGATGTCCCGGCCATAGGTCGTGACCTGCGCCACGCCGGCGACGGCGAGCAGGCGCCGGCTCACGGTCCAGTCGGCGATGGTGCGCAGATCCATCAGCGAGCGCTGCTCGGAGGTCAGCCCGATCACCAGCACCGTGCCCGCCGCCGGCACCAGCGGCGTCATCGCGGGGGCCCGCACGCCCTGCGGCAGACCGCTCGCGACCACGGTGAGCCGCTCCGTCACCAGCTGCCGCGCCCTGAACACGTCGGTGCCGGGCTGGAAGATCACCGAGACGACGGACAGGCCCTGAATCGACGACGAGCGCATGCTCTCGACGCCGGCGAGGCCATTGATCGAGGTCTCGATCGGCTGCGTGACCAGCACTTCGACCTGCTCCGGACTGAGGCCGGGGGCCTCGGTCTGGATCGAAACCTGCGGCGGCGCAAATTCGGGGAAGACGGCGTATTTGGCGCTGCCCAGCGAGAAGATGCCGTGACCAAGGATGGTGCAGGCGAGCGCCAGCATCATGCCGCGAAAGCGGATGGCGAACGAGACCAGCGCGGCCTGCGGACCCGTGGCGGCGACGCGAACGCCGTTAGTCATCGTCGCCGCCGTTGCCGCGAAGCTCGCTCCTGGCCTCTTCCGACAACAGCACCTGGGCGCCGCGAAGGACGATCTCGGAGCCCGGCGGAATGTCCTGCACGACATAGTCATCGTCGGAGACGGGCTGATCGGTCCGGATCGGATGCCGCCTGAAGGTCTCGGGGCCGGCGCGCAGATAGACCCACGAGCGGCCCTGCCATTGCACGATGGCAGTGTCCTCGACAAAGACACCGTCGAACGATCTGCCGGAGGGCACGTAGGCGGCGGTGTTCATCCCAGGCAACAGCCCGCTGTCCCCGGTGCCGACGAAGAAGTAGCTCACGCCCTGGATGCGCGGGTCCGTTCGCGGCGCGGGCGACAGGTATTGGAGGTTGATGTTGGCCGTGCGGGTCGGCCCCTGGGCAAGCGCGGTGCGCGGCGGCGCGGCCAGTGTCACGCCCGGCGGCAGGGTGACTTGAACGAGCAGCAGCTCGCGTTCGATCAGCTGCACGACCTGGGGCGAGCGCTCGATGATGCCTTTTCCGATCACCGGCCCCCATTCCTGGCGTGCGGTGGCCATCAAGGTCTTCACCTGCGATTCCGCGGCGGCGAGCGCGGCCTGGTCGGTTCGGAACGTGCCTTCAGCCGCCTCGGCGTCCTTCTTGGGCATCGCTGCGGACTGGAACAGATCGCGGGCGCGCTCGAATGCGAGCTTGGCGACGTCGAGCTTCGCCTGTGCGGTCTGCAACTGGGCCTGGGCGTTGGCGTAATTGTTGGTGAGCTCGGTCAGCCTGGCGACGTCCAGCACGGCGCCGTAGGCACGAAACTGTTCGGGATGGGATTCCGCGGCCAGCAGCGCGGTCTGCAGTCCGATCTGCTTCTGTTGCGTCGCGGAAAGCTTGACGGTCGCCGGTTCACGGCCCGGCGCGCCGGCGGCCTGTGCCCGCGCCTGATCGCTCCAGGGAAGCGTGATCAGCGTCAGCAGTGTTGCACCGCATGCGGCCGCAGCTCTGATCCGTTGCCAAGACATGCAGTGATGGCCCATCGGCCGGGGACGTCGGGACGACGTTGATGTGACAGCCATAACTGCTACTTCAGGTTCCCAGGGGATTCAAGCTGCGCCATCCGGCCGGCGACATGGGCGCTCAGCGCGGCGCATACACCCCGGACCGGAGGTTGCGTTGCGGCGGTCCGCCGCATCACAGCAGCGGCGATGCAACGATCCGTGCGAGGTGAGACAATCCCGGATCAGCCGTCAAGGTGAGCGAATATTCGGGCGAGGTGGTGCACGACTGGTGGCGGCCGATCCATGTCGAGCCGCATGCGAGGTCCCGCTGTGGCCGAACGTTGACGATAGGCGCGCGCTTGTGTGGAGATCAGGCGGCTGATCCTGCGTCGGGGCGTTTCTGTTTGTCGTTAGAAGTATTCTTAGACATCTTCTAAGCGTATTTGCGCGCGACAAGCACGCATCGCGGCTGTCGTGGCGGTGGTTACAGAAAAACCCAAGACTAGCGCGCGTTACGCGAGATACCTGCCCCGAATGACCCGGGATTTTTTCCCGATTCCTGGCAGGGCGCGACAATCGTCACATTCATCTACCTGTCGGGTCATTGATGTGACCTACCTTCGCCATACGCCTCCGCAACGACTTGGACGTTCCAGCGACGTTGCAGCGAGGAAAGCTTGTCCAGACCGAACCCACTCCCCGATAGCCCGGTGTGCCGTGATCACGAGCAGGGCGATCCTCGTCGGTCAGCCTCGCGCCGCCCTCCGGCCGGTCTTGCAGCCCAGCTCAGAGGGGGATCAGCGCGATGAGCCATCCGGTGATCATGCGGCCCAACGAGGCCAACGCCATCGATCGCATCTCGCCGATCGGCGGCGCCGACCATGGCGTGCGCCGGCTTGGACCCATCGGCGCCAGTGGGGCGACGGAGACCGAGTCGGCCGCGGACCATTGGGAACAACCAGCGACCGCATCGTTCAACGCCGGGCCGGTCGTCGATCCCCTGCAGAACGTCCTTGGCTGCCTGACTGACATCATTCGCTCCGAGCGGTCTCCGGCCGAACGCCAGTCGGACCATCCGTTCGCTGACGATCATGGGCTCGCTCTGCACCAGGAGGAGCTCGAGCGCCTGCCGGGCGTGGTGCTCAACACCTTCGACGTCGACGGCCCGGTGTGGCTCGCGGTCGAGGCGCTCACCGCGACGGAGCCCCCCGCAATCGATTCCGATATCGAGATGTGGGTCGAGCTGTCCTCCGATCCGGATCGGCGTCCAATGCCGCGCGACAACGTCGTGGTCACGGTCGACGAGATCGAGAAGAACCGCCTCACCTTTGCCCGCCATGCGCGGCCCGAGGATTTTTCGCCGGTCGCGTCCCACGACGCGAGCGCTGGCGCCTGGTCCGGACGGCTGCGGCTGGAGCAGCGCACGGACCTCGTCCATCGGATCGAGCGCTACGTCGCCGGGCCGTGGACCGCGTGGGCCGAAACGGAACGCGCGCGTCGCCGCACCATGGCGATCCACCAGCGACTGGCTGAGCTGGCCGCTGCGCTCGATGCCGATCCGACGAAGGAGATCATGTGGGGGATCGCGCTGTCGTCATGGCGGTACGGCGGACGCCAATTCGAACTGCCGTTGTTCGAGCGTCCGGTCGAGATCGAGTTCATCGAACGCCCCGATGCCGAGATCAGAATCCGGCCGCGCTTCGTCGGCGCGGCCGTCAATCTCCGGGCGCTCGAGGCCTTGGCACCGGACGCGGCGCTTGCCTTGCGCCACAAGTCGGAACGCTTGATCGAGGCGCTCGAGCAGCGCGGCGAGCTGTCGCCGTTCACGCCGGTCGATCTCGAGGAGATCCTGAACGCGGTCGGCGTGCAACCTGGGCAGAAGGCGATCCGGGGCCTTGCGGCATCGGAAGACGCGCCATCTTCGGACGCCGGCGATGCCGCGGTCGCGGCGGGACGCTGGGTGATATCAGCGCGGCGGCGGCCGGAGAGCCTGGCGTTGCGCGACATCGATTGCCTGAAGAACGCGATCGAGCATGCGCCGCAGAGCGAGTGCTGCCTGTCGGACGCCGTGGAGGGGTTGCTGGCGCAGCCGAACGGCCGGGGGCACGCCAGCGCACGTCGGCACCTGTCCAGCATCGTCGGTGGCCCGATCGACATTGCGCCTGTACCCAAGCCCGACCTGGCCGATCAAGGCGATCTGTTCTTCCCGCTGCCGGCCACCACCGAGGACATCGAGATCGTGCGCGAGCTGTCGCGATCGGATGGCCTCGTGGTCCAGTCCGCCGGACGCGACGAGCGGATCACAGCGCTCGTCAACATCGTCTGCCATCATCTCGCGCTCGGCTCGCGCGTCCTCGTCGTGTCCCGCGACGAGACCGCGCTTTCGCTGCTGCATCAGAAGCTGCCGTCGAGCATTCGCGAGCTGACCGTCAGTTCGACCGGTTCAGACAAGGACGTGCTCAGGAAAGCCGAAGCCCTGGCGAGCCGGTTGCAGCCGATCCTCGACACGACCAACCTGCGCGACCAGGCCGGCCAGATCGGCCGGCTGGAACGCGACATCATCTCCAAACGCTCGCAGATTGCATCGCTCGACGATGAAATCGCCGACATCGTCAGGCGCAATCTGCGGCTGGCCGGCAGCGTGCCGGAGCTGCCGTTCGAGCTGATCGAGGGGCTGATCACCGGCCATGACGCGTATGCCTGGTTCACCGACCGTCCGATATGTCTGCTCGCCAACACGGCGCCTCTGGTTGCCGCGGTGGACGCGGCGGGCGAGGCGCGACGTCGGCTCGCTGCGCGTCTCAAGCACATCGACGACGACTTGCCCGAGATCGCGACGCTTCCAGACGCTGCAGCGATTCTCGCTCTGCACGAGGAGTTGCGGCAGCAGGCCGGGCTGACGTCCGATGACGGCCGCGACGAGGACGTTGCGCTCGATGCCATCGCGATGTTCGGACTGGACACAACCAGCAGGTTGGCGGCCGATCTTGATGCGCTGGTCTCGGCTCATCGCGCGATCGCCGACCAGGCCTGGCTCGGACGGCTGTCGCCGCTTGGGACCGGCAAGACCGACGTTTCCCCAGGGCTCGACAAGGTCGTAGGCTGGGCGCGCGACGCCTCCTTCCAGCTGTCGAGGAGTGCCGAATTCGCCAAGCGGCAGGTGCAGGCGCCGGTCGAGCTGTTCACCAGGCGAGACGCGATCCGTGTCGTCGAGCGGCTCGCGGCCGGTGAGAGGGCATTCGCGCGATTCTCTCCATCGCGGCGCGGCCTGAAGGCCGCCATCGAGGCCATCACGGTGGACCAAATTGCACCGTCGACACCGGCCGACTGGCGGTATGTCGGGCGCTTCCTGCTCTGGCGTCATGACCTGCATTCGCTGCGGACGCGATGGACGTCGATTGCGACGAGGATCGACGCACCGGTGGTTCAGCTGGAATCGGCGCGGACGTTCGACGACCTCGAGCATGTCGTCCGAGGCGTCGAGACCGCGATCGTGACGGCCGCGCTTGCCGTCCGCAACGTCGCCGATGCCTGCCGCAAGCTGTCGATGCCGGAGAGCGAGATCAACGCGATGCTCGCCGATGTGCAGCGGCCCATGGCGTTCGGCGCGGCCATCCGGAGCGTCATGAAGCGCGTGTCGGGGCCGCTGATCGAGCTCGCGCGGCTGGGCGAATTGTTCGCCGGAGCGGGCGAGCTGGCCGCTTCCGTTCAGGCCGACGTTCTCTCGCAGATCGGTGACCCCGAGGTTGATCCACAGCGGCTCGAGGCGCGCTGGGCGGGCGTGCTCGCAACCATGGACTCGATCGGGCAGGCCCGCGATGACTACGAGCTTGTCAGAACGGCGTGCCGGATGGCGATCGAAGCGGGGGCGCCGGACCTCGCCGATCGGCTCCGCACCGAGCCGGCCGTTCGCGGCGCCGAGCACACGGTGCTGCGCTCGGACTGGGTGACGGCCTGGAACTGGGCCGTGCTGACGCGGATCGAAAATCCCGATGAGCGGCAGCTGCTGCACGACCTCTCGGCGCAGCGTCATCGCCTGGAGAAGCGATCGCTGGCGCTGTTCGAAACCGTGATCAGCGCGCGGATGACGCTCGGCATCGCGCAGAACGCGAGTGGCCCGGTCAGGCAGTCGCTCAAGCGGTTCAAGGACACGATGCAGAAAATGGCGTCGGCGTGCTCCGGCCCGACCGCGCGCCGCCTTCGTGTCGCTGCCCGCAGCTCTCTGGACGGCTGGCTCGAGGAAGTCCCGTGTCACGTCATGCCTGCATGGCGCGTCGCTGAGCTGCTGCCGGCGCGGATCGGCACTTTCGATCTGCTGGTCGTCGATCATGCCTCGCGCTCCGATCTGCGCGAACTGACGGCGATGCTGCGGGCCCGCAAGGTGCTGATCGGCGACGAGCGTCGCGACACCGGCCGCAGCGAGCTCGCCCGCAACGAATTCGGCATCGAACCGAAGAACCTGCGCGGCATTCCTCCCGCGCTTCGCCGATTGCTGCTGCCGGATGCCTCGTTGCGTGATCTTGCCGAGATCCTGTTTCCGGAGCGCGTCGTCGAGATCCGCCCGCGCAGCGGCGACGTCGAAGCCGCCGCGCTCGGTGCTTCGCTGCAGCCTGAACGGTCCGAGACGGTCGACGCCCTGACACGGTATACGCCGAAGCCGAAGCGGCCCGACGCGGTCGCATCGAAGCGTCGGGCTCCCTCACCGAAGGCCAATGCGGCGCACACGCTCGAGGACGAGATCGCGGCGTTGGCGAAGTATTTGTCGCTCGCCCGCCGGTCCGGAACCGAACTCGTCACCAAGGCGGGCGCGGTGATCGATGCTCCAACCCGGCTGCGGCCCGAGGCCCGCTCGGCCGTGGCCAAGGCATCGCCGGAGGTCCGTGTGCTGCGTCGGCGCCCGCCGCGCGTCACGGCGACGGAGGCTGTGATCCTCCCAGCCCCGCCCGAACGTCCGCTCGCCGTGCTCCCGCCGGCCACGGGCGTGCCGGCCACGCTTGATCCCGCTGCCTCTCGCCCAGGCACCGTGGCCGAACCGCAGGTGATCGCCGATCAGCCGGATCAGAAGCCGCCCGCTCCCGTCATCGAGGTGGTGGTCGAAGCGGCCGTCAAGGAGGCGCCCGCGAGCACAGAGCCCGCGAAGCAGCCGGAGCCGACTGCGACCCCGGCCGAGACCAAGATTCATCCGTCGCTGCTCGAGATGGCGTTCAAGGCGGCCGAAGACACCGCGACACCACGTCGCTATCTGTCCCGCCGGCGCATGATGGGCGTTGCGGCGGTTGGCCTGTTGGCGATCGTCGGTGCAGCGGTCGCCTATCGGGAGCGGGTCCCCGAGTGGGGGCAGGTGTTGGTGAGCAGTGCCACGCCGGCCTCGGCACAGCCCAGCGAGCCGGCGCCGCGCACGGTCGGTGCCGAACGGATCATGCCTGACGGCAAGCAGGTCGTCGCCAGCGACGATCACGCCACCGTCGGACAGAGTGCGGTGGCGGCCGTGGCAACGCCAGCGCAGGCGTTCCTCTATCACGAGGATCCGCAGGATCCGAAAGGCAAGCGCTTCACCGGCAAGGTGACCTGGTCGCTCGAACCGAGCAAGGGTCCACGCCTCGATTCATCGCCCGTGATCAAGGGAGACATCGAGATCGAGAATGGCATGAAAGTATCGATGACGCTGCGGCGGAACGGCGATCTGGAGCTGCCGGCGAGCCACGTCATGGAGCTGGCGTTCAACTGGCCGGATCAGGCCGCGGGCGGGCTGTCGAGCCTGAGAGGCATCGGCCTGAAAGGCGAGGAGGTCGAGCGCGGCACTGCGCTGGCTACTCAGACCGCGAGGGTGACCCCGAAGTTGTTCATGATCGCGCTGTCGGCCAACGAGGTCGATACGAAGCGAAACATGATGCTTCTGACGGGCAAGAAGTGGTTCGACATTCCGATCGTGTACGAGAGCGGCAACCGCGCGCTGTTGTCGATCGAGAAGGGGGCCGACGGCGAGCGCGTGTTCAACGACGCAGTCGCCGCCTGGGGCAGTGAGCGGATTGGCAGCGTCGCGAGATGAGGACAGCATGAGCGAGAGTTCAGCGTTGCAGTGGCTGCGAGCGCCCAGGCTCGCCGAGGATACTCTGCCGAGCGATGCGGTCACGGTCGACTGCAAGCGGTGCGGCCGCTCGGTGCAGGTCTCGCTCAGTCCGATGCGTCCGCCCGGTTTCCTGCACGTCGGCGATCAGGTCGAGTGTCCCGAAGTCCAGGAGCGCTGGACGGGGAACGGCGACAACGGGCTCCTGCTGATGATGTGCGGCGCGTTGGAGCGGTCGCTCGACGCCGATTGGGAGGCCGAAGACGCAGCGGTCGCGGCAAGCCACGCTCCGGCGCCGGTCGTTGCCCCCTTGCATCCACGCTCCGCGCCCGAGCGCGCGGATGCAGAGTCGTGGATCGACGATCACGCGGACGAGCAGGATGATGCGGACCGCAGCATCGGTTGGCGGCATGGGCTGTTCGCAAGGATCGGTCGTGCACGAAAGCGCTATGTCCGCATCGCCGTCGGTGTCATCGCGCTCATCATCGTCGTGCTCGGTGGCCTGGTGCTGCCACTGCACGAAATGAAGATCCTGATCCAGTCTCAGCCGGGGCCGGCCGGGGCCTCCAATTCGCAGAGGGATGCTGTTCCGGTCGCGTCGCCTCGACGGATCGCGACGGAAGCCGCGAGCCGTGCCGCCTCGACGCAGGAGACGCCGCTCGGCGCAAGGTCGGTGTCCAACTCCGCTGCCGTGCCGCGCCAGTCCGCGGCGATGGAGACGGCGGCGCCGAAGCTCCCGGCCGAGTCCGTCGCAGTGTTGCAGGCGGCAGCGGCGGCCCAATCGGCTGCGGGACCGGAGCCGAAGCTGCGCGTAACCGAGATGGCCCAGATCGCCGGCGGCAGTTTTGCCATGGGCGGCGACGACGATTCCGAGCAGCCGGTCCACCAGGTCAGCATCCGGCCCTTTGCCCTCGGCAAATATCCGGTGACGGTCGGTGAGTGGAAGCAGTGTGTGGCCGCCGCAAGCTGCGCCGACATCGCGGCGGGGGCCGACGATCGCCCGATCGCCAATGTGAGTTACGACGACGCGCAGGCCTATCTCGCATGGCTCGCCAAGGTGACTGGCAAGCCGTTCCGGCTGCCCAGCGAGGCGGAGTGGGAATATGCCGCGCGCGGCGGTCAGCGCAGCAAGTATTGGTGGGGCGATCGCATGCGCCCGGGCATGGCCAATTGCAAGGGATGCAACAACAACAATGATGCCGCGGAGGCGGCGCAGCCGCTGAAGGTCGGCAGCTTCCAGCCGAATTCCTTCGGCCTGTTCGACATGGGAGGCGGCGTCGGCCAGTGGATCGCGGACAATTGGCACAAGAACTACAAGGGGGCACCGGCTGACGGCGCGGCATGGCTGGAGGAGGGCAGCTACACCCGTGTCATCCGCTCCGGGGCCTGGACGAACGGGCCGGCCGATGCACGTGCGGGAAGTCGCGACCGCTATGACGGCCGTATCAGACATCCGACGCTGGGCTTCCGCGTCGCCCTCTCACCCTAGCGCGAGGAGAGCCGCATGCGGCGAACGACATCTGCGCGACTTTGCCTGTTCCTGACGATGTCGCTCGCGCTCGCGCCCTCGCTGGCGCAAGCCAAGGGGACGAAGGCGCAGAAGGACGCACGTGTCTACTTCATCGCGCCGGCAGACGGCGAGACGGTGACCGGGCCGTTCGTATGCCGCTTCGGCCTGCGCAACATGAGCGTCACGCATGCCGGAGACGATTTCGCCGGCAGCGGCCATCACCATCTCCTGGTCGACGTCGATGAAACGATGGAGGCCGGCCAGCCGATCCCCCGCGACAAGAAGCACGTCCACTATGCCGCCGGCGAGACCGAGGCGCGGGTCGAGCTCTCGCCCGGCAAGCACACGCTGCAGTTGGTGCTGGGGGATTCGAGGCATCTCAACTTCGATCCGCCGGTGGTCTCCGAGAAGATCATGATCACCGTCGGCCGCCCCAATGCGTCGGAGGAGCAGGCGCGCGCGGCGCGGAAAACCAGCGAGCGGAGAAAGCTCCTGGAGCGAGCCGCGCCTGCGGAGCCGCAGCAGACTCAAGCCGATCCGACGCCAGAGATGACGAAGTCTCCCGAGAGCTCGAACTTCCTCAGCCGCGTCCTGTCCGGGACGAAGTAGAACGACCGGCCGGGATCGTCGTCGTCAGTCTCATGGAGGTCGCCGCAGGCCCGCCATCGGGCCGTGTCGCGGCCGAGCATCCTGCATGCGATCGTGATGCTCCGGGCCGGCATGCGTCGGTCCCGATCGCGCGCTCAGGCGCGCACCACCTTCAGGAACCATCGTACGCGGCAACGCCTGTCGATCCGACAGCGCGCGGCCGATGCAGGCCATGCGTGCCTGCGGCAAGTAGCAATCGGTGGGAGCATTGATCACGAGTGAGATCGGGCTCCTGCGGCTCTGCGCGGGGCGTGTCGCAGTTCGCACGAATGTGCGGTTGGCGGCGATTGATCTGCGCGGACGAGACCATGTCGGTCGCGACCGAGCGTCGTCGTAGATCCGACGCGTCAGAAATCGGTGAGACGAAAATTTTTTTCTGGGGCTTAAGGTCGCAGCCCGTCGTCATCCGTTCGGTTCTCGCCTCATCATCGTCACAGCTCCAATCGGGCAGCAGTGTGGTCGCCGACGTGTCCGCGATAGCGTCTGAGGCGGGAGCTGAGCCCGGTCGGCATGTCACGACGGCAATACGCCCTTGCGAATCAATATCACTTGCAATGCACGGGAACTGCATCCGGTTCGTGACGTCAGAAAACATCAGTGGTCTGCCGACATGGTTCGATCCCAACTGGAACGCACTTAAGTCCAGGCGCCAGCGACAATGCGGCCGCATATGGGACGACTTGGGCTGCGCATG
>JBARNF010000120.1:0-7821 GCA_049802835.1 Bradyrhizobium sp. | reverse complement strand
GAGATAGGAGACGCGGAAAGAGATTATCCATCGGAAATAATGCACATGCTAGTTGCAGAAAATCCCACTCGATTCACAACTTTTTACTCAATTCGGAAATGAGACCGATTTCCCGGTCCCCTCGCGCATCGCCTTGTCGGCCATCAATCCGGGCATCGCGAAGTGACGACCGTTCGGGCCCTCCTTACTAAGGTGCGAGACCTCGGAACATCGATCTGATCTCCTCGTCGGAGACGTCCGGTTCTGGCCCGGCATGGTCAAGCCCGCCGTAATGCGAGCGCGAACTTCGTACTCGCCCCTCATAGATGGCTTGCCGCCGGTACTCGACATCGCGGCCGGCCCGATCATCCGCGTAACCGTACCTATTCATAAGCGCCTTGAGGTCGCTCTCAAAATCGTCCAGTTCGTCCGGATTGTCGATGTCTCCCAAGGTTTCGTCGATGTGATCGATGAACTCCTTCAGTGCCATCTGAACAGCTACCGCAGCGTCCGATGGTACCGTGCCGAAGTCCCGAAGCGACTCAGCCATCGCGCCGAGGTCTTCTAGCGTCATGTATCCGCCCCAAACGCTCAACAAGCGCGCGGTCGCCTGCGATACCGCGTCGCGCACATCCTGCATCTGTTCGGGAGGCAATCCCGAACCCGGCAGTTCTTCAAGAAGGGATCTGCACAGGTCCGCATCGTCTTGCCCAAATTCAGCGTCGTCCAGATCGGCTGTCGCCGCGGACACGTGCGGAAGCAGGGCCGCGTGCCGAAGTACTCCGAACGATTCCGCTATCAAAGCGAGACGCTTGAGGGCGTTTCCCGTGTCGCTTTGGACCATGCGCAACATGGCCTCCGACCGAGCTCCCGGAAAGGAGGGATCTGCACGTTTGGGCTCCCGGCTATAGATGCTCCAGCATTGCTTCAGTTCGGAATAGTCGCTCAGCACCCTTATCGCTGCCGGTACGAACCGATCTTCCGCAACGGCGCGATCCAGGAAATCTCTTACCCCCGGATTGGAGAACCTGACCTTGCGGTCCTGTATCGCCAGTACCGAACCCTCAAGCTCCTTCAGCGCGCTGCGGAACGCAGCAGGCCGCTCTGCCGCCGGAAGGCTGCTGTCAATCGCATCGAGCATCCTTCCGAAGGTCTGCTCCAAATCGGAGAATTTTGTCAGCGGCTCGTTGAAGTATAGCGCCAACATCAGCGCGCGAGCTTCCCGCCCGAGCTGCGTTCGATAAGGCCGCTCCTAGAGCTCGGATGGATTGTCGAGGACGGACTGGATTAGGGCCCTTGTCGGCTTTCTTGCGATGGCGAGATAGTCCGGCGACGTGAGGAAATCGATGAGGCGCGGATTGAAATTGCGGTGGTCTATAATCCGGAGAAAGAAAATTCTGCTCCAGCATCACCTTCAGATCCGTCCTGCTCACTTCGGAGAAGTAAAGATGATTGTACAGCATCTTCGCTCTGACCGATCTGGTGTAGCGGCCTTACGTCGAGCAGGAATTCGCTGGTGTTGATCGCCGGCTCCGCGAGGCGACCGGAGACCGCCTGAGCCTGCCTCAAGATGTAATTCCGCGTCGTCAAGACGAAACGGAGGTTGTCGTGCGACCGCACTTTTCGCAGGAACGGAGGGAAGCGTTGATCGGTGCTGCGCACGAGATCGCTCGAGAGCGCCACCTGCCCCAGAAAATCGTCGAAGAATACGAGGCGCTTGCTGTCGTCGAGCGGTATCTCGAAGGCCTCCCGTATGTCGTCTATCACAGAGATGGTCCACCCCTGTTCCGCGTGAAGCCACACCAACATCCGCGCGAGAGTCGTCTTGCCCACGCCGGGTTCGCCGGAAACGATCAAGGAGCCTGATCGTGCCAATATCGCCTCCGCAGCCGGCACGCTTTCGTTATGCACGAACTTTTGAGTCATGTTCTTGATGAGCGCCATTTCGGTCTCTGTGCGATTATAGACCCCGCTATGCAAGATTCTCTCGAGCACTGCCGAGCTCGCGAGCCATAGCTTGAAATGCCTGTGTTCGATCTTGGTGTGGCGGCCCAGTAGATTGTTCAGATCTTCCGAACCGAGCACGTCGGCATCGACCAGCGGGGCCGAAGGCATGGTTGCCCTCAACTTCGTTTTTTGCGCCAAGGACAGCGGTAACGACGTGGCTAACAGGTAGCGACGCGGCCGGAGCTTGGATATCTTAACGTCGTCTTGCTTGCAGGCCCGCATCAGGGCTGGGAAAGTGCTATCTACAAAGTGCTTGGCCTGGACTACGGCATTGCCGCCGCCGCTCGCGAACCTGAAGTCGATACCCTGGTCCTTCCGGGCTTGAAGCTTTCGAACCTGATGCCGAACTCGGCCTGCAGTAGGTCGCGCACCAACTCTTCGAAATCCAACGGCGAGAGTGTCCTAAAGTCGTACAACTAAGGGGGGCCAATCTGCCTGAACGGCTTCGACGAACCTTGTCCCATCGGGATAGACCTCTGGCGATATCAGGTCAACGCGAGCCCATGCCTCGGCTCACCCGCGGCGCCACTTTCGCCTATTCAGGTGGTAGCGCCGGTCGTTTGTCGTGGATGCCGGGGATGGAGATTTCTCCATTTGAAACTCCGGCTGCTCTACGCTGCGCCGCAAGAGCTGAATTTTGGGAATTCAAACTTTGAGTTGATGAATGGGTCGAGGCGGTGTTCACAAGACACGCGACGGAGCCAACGCTTGTCCGCTCCATTATTGACGATTCGCAAGCAGCTGCTCTCGTACTTCACCACGCCCAAGCATCTTGGCGAAGCGCCTATAGTCGTTGTGATCTCTTTGCCAACGACCGGCCACGATCGCCGAATGGACATCGGCTTCCGCCGCAATGCGGACCACGTCCTCCGGACTCAGTTTGTTCGATGCCAGACTCTCCGCAATCTTCGGTGGGATAAGCGTCGATTGCGCAAATTCGTCTGCTTCCTTCTCGATCGCGTCCGAGCTTTTGACGTCTAGATCATCCAAGATGATCTTAGTGTCACCCGCCAGATGACAACAGACGTGCGCGTACTCGTGCAGCAAAGTGAACCAGAAGTTATCCAGCCGATCGTGACGGAGAGTCATTGCGATCACCGGCGTCTCGTCGGCCCGACAGAGAGCCGCTCCGTCGAGGAACGTTCCGGGTAGATGCTCCAGCACGACGAAGGCGACACCGACTTGGGCTAGTAGACCTTTCACCAGGGCCGGGCCGTCGGGTTTGACGCTCAGCCGAGCGAGTTCGCGGCCGAATTCGCGCGAAATAGCCCGCGGCCTCTTGGGGAGCTTGAATAAAGAAGCCTTCACGAGTACGGCGGCACACCACGCTTCCAGCGCATCGACGTCGGTCTTGGCGTTAGTTCGCTCCGTGCGGGTCTTCCGCAACATCGCCTGCAAGGGACTGCCGGCGAACGCCCTCGACCGGAAGGCCGGGTAGCTCTCCCGCTGCTTCAAAACGCCGAAGCTTGCGAGTTTTTCCATCGCCGATTTGGTGAGCTTTGGTTCGTGCCGGTCGTCCTTTTCGGGCCCAACCAAGGATGCAAGAGGGATGCCGAGATGGCGATGGAGGGCGCGGATCATATCGATCGACAGGGGACGACGGCCGCCGAGAACCTCGGAGACTTTGGATTTGTGCCCGATATAGGGCTCAAGATCGCGAGGCTTCAGATTGCCCTGCTGCATGCGGAAGCGTATCGCCTCCACCGGCGTCGGCAATGCCATGACGTTGTGCTCGCGGTCCCATTTTTCGACGAGCGTTTGAATTACTTCGAGTTCGTCCCGCGAGCGCTGATCGTTCTTTCCGATCAGAGTCGCGATCCGTTCGAGCGCGACTTCGTAGTGAGCTTCCGAGCGGATCGGTGCGACGTTCATGATGGCTTCCGTGTCATGATTCATCCGAACGGCGCGAGCGAGGTCCCGCGAACTTGATCAAGGCGATTTCGGCTTCGTAGTCGACGGCGACGACGACGCAATGCTGCCTGTCAACAGGAATGACCAGGCTCTGCGTCTCGAGTTTGGCATTCGGGTAGGCGGCAAGGACGTCCTCCAGGGACCGCCACACCGCCGCTTCGAGCTCGAAATAAAAGGCCCGATAGGCGCCCGCCGTCTCGTCGGAACACGACGACGACGCACGAATCAGTCGCGATTTCCCCGCAATCCTCATTGCCTTCCCATAACCGGTGTCGCCGCGCAAGCAAAATGGTTCCCAAAATGGGGACGCTATTGTTGCGCAGTACATCGAATCAATCTATGTCAATCTAGTTCCTATTTTGGGAACCACCTAAGTTGCCGGAAGGATACACATATGGAAAGCGTTGTTGAGGGGTCCGCTCCGCAGGACCAAACCGCCCATAAAGCGTTTCGTGTCAAAGTCGCGGGCCTGGACCTGAACTTCCGCGACTTGAACATCGACGATGCAAAGCCGACCGGCCACCAAATCGTGGCCGCAGCCGGATTTCACCCCGCCGAAAACTACGGCATCCTCCAGTGGCTGGAGACCGGCGACCTGGAACCGCTTCGTCTCAATGAGCCGGTGGATCTCCGACCCAGCGGTGCCGAGCGCTTCATCATCGCGCAGACGGACCGCGCGTTCTATTTCGAGTTGGAAGGCGAGCGTCAGGAATGGCTCCTCACATTCATCAACGGCATCACGCTGAAACGGCTGGCCAAGAAGGACCCCGGTTCTGTCATCGTCTTCCTTGAGCGCGAGGACGCGGCTGACGAAGAAATCGACGACGAACAGTCGGTCGATCTGTCCGGTGCCGGACTTGAAAAGTTCCGCATCCGCCCCGCCGAAAAGTTGGTCGGGATCTTCGTCAATGAGAAGCCGATCAAGATCGAGCGCGGTGAGCATACCGGACTTGACATCAAGCAGGCCGCGATCGCCCAGGGCGTGCAGATCCAGTTGGACTTCGTCCTCAGTCTGGAGAAGCGCCAGGGCGAAACCCAGATCATCGGCGACAGCGACCCCGTGAAGGTCAAGAAGAGCCAGCGCTACGTGGCCATCGCCGACGACGACAACTCTTAAACGGGGGCCGGACATGACCCCCGACGTTCAAGACGCTATTGATGAAATAAAGCAGCACTTCCGCGGCCTCAACGTCCTTGTCGGCCCCGACAAGGACGGGGGCGCCTGCGTCATCATCGAGGACGCTGCCCTCGGCGGCCCTTACGCCCAGCCGACGAGCTGGATCGGATTCCACATTACGCATGCGTGTCCCTACGCAGATGTGTATCCGCATTTCGTGCGGCATGACCTTTCACGCACCGACAAAGACGCGTTTGGCGAGGCCATTACTACCGGTCATCATTTCCCGCAGCCCGGCGTCGTGGTCGGCGAAACGCTGCTGCCGCGCCAGGCAATCCAGATTTCGCGAAGGGCCAACAAGCGCGAGCCCAATTCCGTTCTTGAAACCCCTTTGCTCAAAACTTTGAAGGTGCTCCGATGGTTGATGTCACGATAAACGGCCGCTCCTGGCATCTGATCATACCGGAAGGCCTGTATGACCGGCTGCATACGCATTTGTTTCCAGGTGACGGCGACGAGCACGGCGGGGTGATCGCCGCCGGCTATTCGCGCACTTCCGACGGACGGATTCGGCTGCTGGCGCGAACCCTTCACCTAGCGAAGGACGGCGTGGACTACGTTCCCGGCAAACGCGGCTACCGCATGCTGCGCGCGAGTTTCATCCGTGACCGCGTTCTTGAATGCCGGGACGAGAAACTCGTCTATCTGGCCATCCACAATCACGGCGGTACGACCAGCGTCGGTTTTTCCCCCGACGACTACGCCAGCCACGAACGCGGCTACCCTGCCCTTCTCGATATCACGCACGGCATGCCCGTGGGTGCGCTGGTATTCGCTGACCGCGCCGTCGCCGGAGATATCTGGCTGCCCGATGGCACCCGCGTCGAACTCACCGACGGTTCGATCATCGGCCGGCGCCTGCGCCGCATCGGACCGACACTGCCGTCTTACGCTGGCAGCATCGATCCCGACTTCGACCGTCAGGTCCGGCTGTTCGGAGACGCAGGGCAGGCGATTCTGTCCAGCGCCAAAGTCGCCATCATCGGCCTCGGCGGCGTCGGCTCCCTTCTCGCAGAATTCCTGAGCCGCCTTGGCGTCCGTCACTTCATCCTGATCGACCCGGAGCGCATCGAGGGGACCAACCGGCCGCGCGTGGTCGGAGCCACCCGCTGGGACGCGCGCTCGTGGTTCACGCGCGATCCTTGGCCGAAATGGTTCCAGCGGCTGATCGGTAATACGGCGACGCACAAGGTCGATATCGCGGCGCGCGTCATACGCCGTGCGAACAAGCGTGCGACCGTCGAACCCCTGAGAGCCGATGTGCTCGATCCGAAGGTCGCCAAGAAACTGCTGGACTGTGATTATTTGTTTCTTGCAGCCGACACGATGCGTGCCCGGCTGCTGATGAACGCGATCGTGCACCAGTATCTCATTCCCGGCGTGCAGGTCGGCAGTAAGGTCGCCCATGAAAGGGACAGCGGCGCCATCACCGGCGTCCACACGATCACGCGGCCGATCACCCCGGAATGCGGATGCCTTTGGTGCAATCAGCTGATCAACCCGGCCAAGCTTCAGGAAGAAGCGCAGACCGAGCGCGAGCGCCAGGCGCAGCGTTACGTGGACGAGCCGACCGTCGTGGCGCCCAGCGTGATCACGCTCAACGCCGTGGGTGCGGCACAGGCGGCGAACGACTTCCTGTTCTACATGACGGGCCTCGCAAGCGATGAAGCATCGACCGCGTACATGCGGTTTGACCCGCGCAAACGCAGCGTGGCGCTCGATAACCCGCGCCGATCCTGGGATTGCACCGAATGCGGAATCGGACCCAAGGGCCGGCTGGCCCGTGGTGATGCTGGCAAGCGTTTGCCAACCTTCCACGAGCGGAGCTAGTTATCAGAAACCAACCTTGGTACCTTCCCTGCAAGAACCAAATCTACGCTGATTGAGCAAGACTGATAAGGTTTTGTTAGAAACCTTGTCAGTCCAAGAACTGGCTCCAATTGCGACCAGATCTTATAGTCGACCGAAGGTCTTGCAATGCCTCACGCCGTCTGGACTCCAAGACTGCGAGGACGGCTTCTGCGACGCCCTTTCTTTGCCGCACGGTAGCGGATGTAGGGCGGCCTTTTTGATTTTACGCTGCGCCGTCGCGGCCGGTTGGGAGGAATTCAAGGCCCGCAGCATCAGCAGCCACACAAAAAAAAGGCCCCGCGCGAGGGCTCCCTTTGCGATGCACGTGGATGCACTTCCCGGCAAGCGGTGCGGGTCTATTCACCGCCCCTTCCGGCGGGGTAGTGCAGAGATCTAATGAGAACGCTAAAATCGACCCGTAGAAAAGTCTTTTGATGGATCGCGCATGCAATCACCAGAACCCGAACAACAGTTTTTGCTGAGAGAGCTATGGACACTCGCTTGGGCGGGATCGGTGCAACGCGCCAACCTGTATGCACTAGGTTCAAGACAGACCGGGCAACTGCGCGACATGCTCCAGGAGTTCAATACAACCCGGATACTTCCGCATTACGTTGGATCCTGCACCGAGCGGCAGCATTATCTCAACCTTGCGCAGCTGGTGGAATTCGGAACAGGGGCTCTCCCAGGCTCCTTGCGAGACGGACGTTACAGATACGGCGTCGCTCAAAAGCTTCTGAATCTCGTGCTCAAGTACCACTGGTGCCTCGGCCAGATCTCCGAGCCGCCGCATTGTCCGATCGACAGGATCATCATCCAAAAGACCCACCTGCGCGGACGCGTCAACTGGACCGAAATCGTTGACGAGGACCAATATCGCGCGGTTATCGAAGCGG
>JBARNF010000119.1:0-7610 GCA_049802835.1 Bradyrhizobium sp. | reverse complement strand
GATCTGGCCGGCGCGATAGCGCCGGCCGATTTGTTTGTCCCGACATGACGACGGGACATCGGCTGGTCAGCACAGAGCGGCAGCCACGCTCCGCATCAGGTTGCGCAGCCACAGCAGGCCCGCATCGTTGGAGCGATAGCGGTGCCACTGCACGCATTGCCGCATCATCGGCAGTGCGACCGGAAGTTCGATGATGCGGATCGGAAGGCTTCGCTGCGCCGATAGCGCGAGCCGGCGGTGCACCGTCGCGAGCCGGTTCGTGCCGGTGACGAGATGCGGGATCGTCGTGAACGCGTAGGTCGAGACGTCCTCGCTGCGCGTCACGTGGCGCTGCTCCAGATGGTGCGTTTCCAGCGACTGGGCGGCGATCGCAGGGCGCATGACCACGTGAGATGCCTTGGCGAAATCCTGCTTCGACAGCTTGCCCTTGCCGAACCTGCCCTTGCTCCAGGCGATGGCGCAGAAATCCTCCTCGAAGATCACTTCCGACGGATGAAGCTTCGAGCTGTATTCCTCGGGAATGATGAGCAGGTCGACGTCGCCGCGTTCGAGCGCGCGCTCGGGATGCTGCACCTGCTG
The DNA here is from genome assembly GCA_049802835.1 of Bradyrhizobium sp. Lineage (GTDB taxonomy): Bacteria > Pseudomonadota > Alphaproteobacteria > Rhizobiales > Xanthobacteraceae > Bradyrhizobium. The sequence goes on along the minus strand of JBARNF010000119.1, from coordinate 7,031 downwards.
CTGGAAGTCGAAGCGGATGCCTGGAGCCGCCGTCTCGCAGCGCGCCAGCAGCGCCGGGATCAGCGTCACCAGCGTGTAGTCCGAGGCCAGGATCTTGAAGCAGCGGTCGGATTGGTCCGGATCGAACTGCGCCGTCGCCGCAATCGCCCAATCGACCCGCACCAGGAGATCCCTGATCGAGCCCTTGAGAACCTCGGCGCGCGGCGTGAGCTCCATCTTGCGCCCGATCTTCACCAGCAGCTCATCGTCGAAATAGGTGCGCAGACGGAGCAAGGCGTTGCTCATCGCCGATTGCGTCATGTTCATGCGCGCGGCAGCCCCGCTGACACTTCGCAAATGCAGCAAATGATCGAGCGCCACCAGCAGATTGAGATCGAACTTGTTGTTGAAGCGCATCGCCCGGCCCTCAGCCCGATGCATTCACGAGATCAATGGGACGAATGTCAACAATCAATTTTTCGGAATGGTCAAACGGCGCTAATCAAGAGACCGGGAAGAACGTCCAAAGGACGCGTGATCTGCTCACGCGCCGTGAGCTCAAATCATGTTCAAGTATTTTCCGACCAACTATGTCTGGAATCTCTCGGTTGATCTCGCGATCGAGATGGGCGCCAGGATCGGCGAGATCGAGGAGATGTGCGCGCCGCTGCAGGAGGCGGCACGGCAGCCCGACGCCGCCGGCACGCAGGCGTTTCGCGAGACCTGGGCGCGCATGGCCGACAAGCTCTGCGCTCTCGCGGCCGAGGACGAGGCGAAGGGGCGGCTGCTCTCGGCCGGTGAGAAGTATGGTCGCGCGGCGACCTATCTCATCACCTGCGAGCGTCTTCAGGCGCATGGTGCGCCGGGGCGCATCGAGCTCTACCGGCGCTTTCTCGACGTCTTCGCAAAGGGCATTGCGCTGGCGCGAGAGAACTGCGAGCGCGTCGAAATTCCCTATGAAGGCCGTCGCATCGCAGGTCTCCTGGTGCGCGCCGAGGGTGTCGAGGGGCCGGCGCCGCTGCTGGTGCAGGTCAACGGCCTCGATTCGACGAAGGAGATGAAATACCGGGTCGGATTGCCGGCCTGGCTCGCCCGGCGCGGGGTATCGTCGCTGGTGATCGATCAGCCGGGCTCCGGCGAGGCGCTGCGACTGCACGGTCTCTGCGCCCGCTACGACAGCGAGCATTGGGCGAGCCGCGTGGTCGACTGGCTCGAGACTCGCCGCGATGTGGATCCGAAGCGGATCGGCCTCGAGGGCGTGTCGCTCGGCGGCTATTTCTGCCCCCGCGCCGTCGCGTTCGAACCGCGCTTCGCCTGCGGTGTGGCGTGGGGCGCCAACCACGACTGGCGCGACGTGCAGAAGAAGCGGCTGCAGAAGGAAGGCGATTTTCCGGTCCCGCATTACTGGGCGCATGTGCGCTGGGTGTGGGGCGCCCGCGACCAGCATGAATTCCTGGACATTGCCGAGCGCGTCCATCTCGACGGCATTCTCGACCGCATCAAGGTGCCGTTCCTGGTGACACATGGCCAGAAGGATTCGCAGATCCCGCTGCAATGGGCGGAGCGCACCTATGAGCAACTCGTCAACTCGCCGAAACGCGAGCTGAAGGTGTTCACCGATCGCGACGGCGGCGCACAGCATGCGAGCTTCGACAACAGCATCAATGCGGGTCACTACATCGCGGACTGGGTCGCGGAGACATTGAACGGGCACGTCGCCTGAGAAGGGGCGCGGTTTGGGAGTGGCCATGAAGATCGTTGGTCTGGAAACTTTGACATTCGGCGTCGACGACGTCAGAGGTGCGTCGCGCTTTTTGGTCGATTACGGTCTCAGCCCGGTCGAAATGTCCGAGCGCGGCGGCAGGTTCGAGGCGATCGACGGGACCGCGGTGGTGATTGCGCGGCAGGATGATCCGCACCTCGCGCCGGCGCCTACTCCTGGGTGCCGTCTGCGCAAGACCGTGATGGGCGTCGCCGATACTGCGACGCTGGACGCGATCGCAGCCGAGCTGCGGCGCGACCGCGAGGTGCGCCGGTTCGCCGACGGCTCGATCGAATCGACCGACGATTCGAACTTCGTGATCGGCTTCCAGCTCACGGCGCGCCGGCTGTTCATGCTGCCGGGAGAGGTCTCGAATGCCCCCGGCGGCGTGATCTTCCGTCCAGTCAACAGCCTCGGTGTCCCGCCGCCCGGCAGCGTGATCCGACCGCGATCGCTGTCGCACGTCGTCTACTTCGTCCCCGACGTGCTCAAGGCCGAGGCGTTCTACGTCAACCGGCTTGGCTTCCGCTGCACCGACCGATTCACCGGCACCGGGCCGTTCCTGCAGCCAGGCGGTTCGCTCGATCATCACACCCACTTCCTGATCGCCGCGCCGCCGCACATGCACGGGGTCGAGCATTTCACCTTCCATTTCGGTGGTCCGACCGAAATGATCAGCAACGGCTACCGCTTCGTCGAGAAGGGCTACCAGGCGTTCTGGGGCCCGGGCCGCCACATCCTCGGCTCGAACTGGTTCTGGTACTTCAACAGCCCGTTCGGCTGCCACATCGAGATGGACGCGGACATGGACCAGCACGATGCGAGCTGGGTGCCGCGCGAAGCCACGATGTCGTCGGACAATTCGCAGACATTCCTGCTGAAGATCCGCAACAAATGGTCACCCGGACCGGGTATTCACGAAAATGGCGACTACGCCTGAGGCGGGCCGGCTTGGTTGGAGCCGGCTGTGCCGCGCGGACGAGATCGGCGAGGGGCAGTCACGCGGCTTCGATCCGGACGGCGAGCAGCGGGATGCGCTGTTCGTGGTGCGCTGGCACGGCGCGCTGCATGCGTGGCGAAATGCCTGTCCACACATCGGCGGCGCGCCGATGGCGTGGCGCAGGGACGCCTACATGAATGCGGACGGCACGCGCGTCGTCTGTCATGCGCATGGCGCTGAGTTCATGCCGGACACCGGCCTCTGCGTGCAGGGGCCATGTCTCGGCGAACGGTTGATGGCGGTGGAGATCGTCATCGATGCCGACGGCGGACTGTCGGCGAAGACATAACGATACAACGCCCTCGAGGGCGGAGCGCTTGGGAGGAGAAGCACCATGGCTGTGGTGAGCAGGGTCCTGACGATCGGCGGCGGATTTTCCGGGATGGCCGCAGCGGTGCAGATGCGCAAGGCGGGCATCGACGTCGATCTGATCGAGATCGATCCGCACTGGCGGCCCGAGGGCGCGGGCATCACGGTCAGCGGCGCCACGCTGCGCGCGCTCGAGACGATCGGCGTGTTCGGCGAGTTCGCCAAGCGTGGCTACACATCGGACGGCCTCGATCTGGTCACGCCCACCGGGCACAAGATCGGCGAGATTCCCGCGGCCAAGGTCGCGGGCTCCGACGTGCCTGGCACCGGTGGCATCATGCGGCCCGAGCTCGGCCGCATCCTGGCCGACGCGACGCGCGCGAGCGGCGTCAACGTTCGCGTCGGATGCAGCTATGATCGTATCGCGCAGTCCGACAGCCATGTCGACGTGACCTTCACCGACGGGACCACGGAGCGTTACGACCTGGTGGTCGCTGCGGACGGCGTCCATTCGAAGACCCGCAGCCTGCTGTGTCCGGAGGTCAAGCCGCCGCAATATATCGGGCAGGGCGTCTGGCGCGCGGTGCTGCCGCGGCCTTCCGACATCGTGCGGCCGCGGATGTGGCTCGGCGGACCCGTGAAGGTCGGCGTCAATCCGGTCTCGACAGTCCTGATGTACATGTTCATCACCGAGGCCCGGCCGGACAAGCTGCATATCGATCCCGCGAGGTGGCCCGGACTCGTCGTCGATGTCCTCGCGCCGTTCGGCGATCCGGTGCTGGTCGGGCAGCGCGACAATCTGCAGGCGCCGGAGGCCGCGATCGACTACCGGCCGCTGACCAACCTGCTGGTGCCGGCGCCGTGGAATCGTGGCCGGGTCATCATGATCGGCGACACGGTCGCCGCGACCACGCCGCATCTCGCCTCCGGCGCCGGCATCGGCATCGAGAGCGGCATCGTGCTGGCCGACGAGCTCGCGCGCGCCACGACCCTGCAGCAGGCCTTCGACCGCTTCCATGAGCGCCGGTGGTCTCGCTGCCGCATGGTGATCGAGAACTCCGAGCGGCTGTGCCGCATCGAGATGGAGAACGGCGACAAGGCCGAGCACGCCAGGATCATGCGCGACTCCATGATGGAGCTGGCGCAACTGATCTGAAGCACGGCAACGACAAAAAGCGGGGAGGAAAGACATGAAATCTACAGCGGAAACCTGGTCGGGGCGAATCCCCCTGATGGTGGCGCATTGCGCAGGCATGGTCGATCTCGTCGCGCTGCCAGTCTGGGTCGGCGCGCTGGTCGAGCGCTATAAATTCTCGCCGCAGCAGGCGGGCGCGCTGGCGACGCTGTTCCTGATCGGTGCCGTGCTCAGCAGCCTGTTTTTCGCGCCGCGCTTCAACCGCATCAATCCACGGCTGGCCGCGGTCGCAGGCTTCGGGCTCGCGGCGATCGTCTTCCTCGGCGCCAGCCGGACCTTCGACTTCACGCAGCTTTGCGTCCTGCATTGTCTTGCCGGCGCCGCGGCGGCCTGCGGGTTGAGCTTCACCCACGGCACGATCGCGCGCAGCGTCAATCCGCACCGCCTGTTTGCGATCGTCGGCATGGCGCTCGGCGTGTTTGCGATCGCCTTTCTCGGCATCACGCCCAATCTCGTCGCGGCGTTCGGAGGACCGGCACTGTTCGTCGTGTTCGCCGCGGTCATGGCGCTGGCCGCTTTGGTCGGCGCGGTCGCCTTTCCGTCCGGTAGCGCGCAGCGCGAGGTCGATCTGGTCGGCGAGGTCAGCCATCTCGGGCGCGCCGTCTGGTTCGGCATCGCCGGCATCAGCTGCATGGCGCTGACGCAGGCGATGCTGTTCAGCTTCATCGAGCGCATCGGCATCGATCGCGGCTTCGGCACTGAGGCTGTCACCGGCGTGCTCATCGCGCTCGGCTTCGTGAACCTGCTGCCGGCGCCGCTCGCGGCGCTGTTGGAGAAGCGGCTGCCGGCGCGCACCGTCCTGCTGGCGGGACCGCTGTGCCAGTCGTTGATCGCGGTCACCATCACCTTCGGCAGCGCGTTCGCCACCTACGCCGTTCCAACCGCGATGTTCGCGGCGGTCATGATCTTCACGCACACGTTCGCGTTCGGGCTGTTGTCGCGGCTCGATCCCACGGCGCGCGCGCTGGCGGGCACACCGGCGATGCTGATGATCGGCGCCGCCATCGGCCCCATTCTCGGCGGCACGCTGGTTCAGCTGTTCGGCTACCCGGCGCTCGGCCTCGGCGCGATCGTCATCTCGGTGGTGGCCGTCGTGATGTTTTCCAGGGTGTTTGCCGCGCGTGGCACGGCAGCACCTGCTTCTCTCGAAATCGCCTGATCCTGGAGACCAACATGACACTTCCGCCGATCCGCCGCGTCGTCACCGGACACGACGACCATGGTGCCGCCGTGATCTCGTCCGACGGCGCGCTCTCGACCGTGGTCGAGCTCGCCGCCATCCCCGGCACCGTGTTCCACGAGGTGTGGAGCACGGGGGCTACGCCGGTCGCGATCGACAATGGCGCCGATCCGACCATCGGTCCGCTGCTGCTGCCGCCGCCAGGCAACGGCACGCGTATCCGCTTCGTCGACATTCCGCCGGACACGGAGGAATTCCTGCGCACCGGCGCTGCGAAGATGCAGGCGGCGTTCGGCGAGATCGGCAGCGCGCATGCGTCGACCGTGACGGCGGATTCGCCGCATCCGCTGATGCATCGGACCGAGACGGTCGATTATGGCATCGTGATCTCCGGTGAGATCACGCTCGTGCTCGACAAGGGCACGGCCGATCTGAAGGCCGGCGACGTCGTGATCCAGCGCGGCACCAATCACGGCTGGGCCAATCGCAGCGGCAAGCCGTGCCGGATGCTGTTCATCCTGGTCGACGGCCAGTTCGGCCCGGACGCCAACCCGACGCGGGCCGCCGAATGAGGCTTGCAACCTACCACGATGGCAGCATCGACGGCCGGCTGGTCGTCGTGGCCAGGGACCAGGCCCGCGCCGTCGATGCGGCTGCGGTGGCGCCCAATCTCATCACGGCACTTCGGCATTGGGCCACCGTGGAAGCTTCCCTGCGCAGCCTTGCGGATCGGCTCGAGGCCGGGCAGGCCGCGGCCGTGTTCGATTTCGAGCCGGCGCGCTGCCTCGCGCCGCTGCCGCGCGCAGCGCAATGGTGCGACGGCTCGGCCTTTCTCAACCATGGGCGGCTGATGGACGTCGCCTTCAACAAGGCGCCGATCCCCGATTTCGACACCATCCCGGTCATGTATCAGGGCGCGAGCGATGATTTCCTCGGGCCGACCGTCGACGTGCCCTTCGTCTCCGAGGCCGACGGCATCGACTTCGAAGGCGAGTTCGGCGTGATCGTCGACGAGGTGGCGATGGCGACGCCGGCCGCGCAGGCCGGGCGGCATATCCGGCTGCTGGTGCAGATCAACGATTGGAGCCTGCGGACGCTCGGCGCGCGCGAGGTCCGCACCGGCTTCGGCTTCCTGCATGCCAAGCCGTCGACCAGCTTCGCACCGATCGCCGTCACGCCCGATGAGCTCGGCGACGCCTGGCACGACGGCCGTGTGGACATGGCGCTCCATGTCCGGCTCAATGAGGCGCGGATCGGCGCGGCCTCGGGCCGCGACATGGCGTTTTCCTTTCCCGATCTGATCGCGCATGCGGCGCGCACCCGGCGGCTGACGGCGGGAACGATCATCGGCTCGGGGACGGTGTCGAATGCCGATCGCGCCGCCGGCTCGAGCTGTCTTGCCGAGCGCAGGGCCATCGAGATCATCGAGCACGGCGCGCCGCGGACGCCGTTCCTCTCGTTTGGCGACCGGGTGACGATGCAGGCGCAGTTCGCCGATGGCACGCCCGGGCCGTTCGGATGCGTCGACCAGCGGGTGGTGCGCGCCGCTGCCGCGCCTGTGGCCGCCGACACCGCGGGCGGCTGAGCCATGCGCGTTCTCGTGACC